>JALYGH010000263.1 GCA_030777205.1 Chloroflexota bacterium | reverse complement strand
ATAGGAGACTGTAGGCGAGGCGGATCTTCGCCCGGTCCCCGCCGAGCATCGGGGCCAGGCGGCGGCGGAGCCCCCGCCCGAAGATCTGCATCTCCGGCTCGGGCCCGAACGCGGCGAAGACCTGCCGGCGCTGGTCGCCGGTCAGCCGCGACAGGTTCAGCTCGTCGTGGTGGCGCAGGAAGTTGACCCACTGGCCGACGTCCGGGATGCTCGGCAGCTCCTTCAGCCCGAACGTGAGCGCGTCGGCGCTCTCCTGGGCGAGGGCCAGGAAGATGTAGCGGTTGAGGATGAAGTTGAACAGCGCCTGGAGCTCGTTGCCGCCGCCGAAGTAATCGGCGAGGGTGCTGAGCCCCACGTCGACCTCGCCGAGCAGGATGGCGTTGCCGCTGCGGACCTTGGCGAACTCCTGGAGCAGCCGCAGGAACTGGTGGGTCCGCTCCAGGCCGCGCGCCTCGCCGGCGCCCTCGACGGTCACCAGGAACGGCGCCGCGTCGATGCGGAAGCCGTCGACGCCCTGCTGGAGCCAGAGCCCGACGATTTTGCGGAACTCGTCGTGGACGGCGGGATTGGTGAAGTTGAGGTCGGGCTGGAAGGCGTAGAAGTTGTGGAGGTAGTAGGCCTGCGCCTGCTCGTCGTAGGACCAGATCCCGCCCTGCTCGCCCGGGAAGACGACCTTGTCACTGGTGTCGCCGGGATCGTCCCGGCGCCAGACGTAGTAGTCGCGGTACTTTGATGCCGGGTCCTGACGCGCCGCCCGGAACCAGCGATGCTGGTCCGAGGTGTGGTTCGGCACCAGGTCGAGGATGACGTGGAGCCCGCGCTCGCGCGCCTCGACGGTAAACTCGACGAAGTCGGCCATCGTGCCGAAGCGCGGATCGACGGCGCAGTAGTCGGCGACGTCGTAGCCGTCGTCGCGGTTCGGGGTGGGGTAGAACGGCATCAGCCAGAGGCAGGTCACGCCGAGGCCGGCGATGTAGTCCAGGCGCCGCGTCAGCCCGGTGAAGTCGCCGACCCCGTCGCCATCCGAGTCGGCGTACGTCTCGACGTCGAGGCAGTAGATGATGGCGTTCTTGTACCATTGGTCACTCAGCCCCACGCATTCCCTCCTCTCGCCCACGATGGCGCGGCGCGTTGGGCGCGGATGTCCGCCGCGCCCGGCCTCCCCCGTCGCCTGGTCCGACCACCCGTCCCGATCAGCGCTCGATCCCGTTCGCCGCGTGTCGGTGCCGGGGCGGCTACTCCGCGTCGGGCGGAGGCTCCCCGTACGGCAGGGCGACGGTGAATGTACTCCCCCTGCCCGGACCGGCACTCGTCGCCCAGATCCGGCCGCCGTGCGCTTCGGCCAGCGATCGAGCAATGTATAGCCCGAGGCCCAGGCCACGCGCGCCGTTCCGCCCCGTCTCGACGCGGTAGAATCGGTCGAACAGGCGCGGCAGGTCGTCAGGCGTGACGCCGACGCCCGCGTCGCGGACGGTGATTCGGGCCTCGCCCCCGCGATCCTCGACGCGGATCAGGATCTCGCCGCCGTCGGGCGAGTACTTCACCGCGTTGGAGAGCAGGTTGGCCAGGATCTGGCCGAGCCGGTCGCGGTCCCACCAGCCGACCGGCATGCGGGCGGGCGCCTCGACCACCATCGGGTGCGTCGGGGTCATCGCTCGGGCATGCTCCGTACATGACCGCGCGAGCGCGGCCAGGTCGACCTCGCTGCGCCAGAGCGCGAGCCGCCCGGACTCGAGTCGAGCGACGTCGAGCAGATCCCCCACCAGGCGGCTGAGGTGATCGGCCTGAGTCACGATCGAGGCGGTCGCCTGCTCCCACGGCATCCCCCCGTGCTGGGCGATCTGCGCGAATCCCTTGAGCGCGGTGATCGGGGTCATCAGCTCGTGGGTGGCCATCGCAACGAAGTCCTGCTGCATCCGCTCCAGGGCGCGCCGCTGGGAGATGTCGCGCCCCACCCCCAGCTCGACCGCGCCCGCGGGCAGCTCGACGCGGCGCACGGTCACTTCCACCGGAACGATCGAGCCGTCCTTGCGCCGCCACTCGACCTCGCCCCGCCACTGGCCCTCCTCGGCGATGCACTGCCGCTGCGCCTCGATCCACGCCGGGCGTGTCACGACGAACGTCGCCAGCGGCTGGCCGCGCAGCTCGTCGAGCCCGTAGCCGAGCAGGGCGCAGGCCGCCGGGTTGGCGTCGAGGACGTACCCATCGCGGGCCACGACGAGCGCATCGCCGGCGTTCTCGAAGATGCCCCGATAGCGCCGCTCGGTCGCCTCGGCCTCCGACCGGGCGGTCCGCTCGGCCTCGTACAGGCGGGTCCGCTCCAGGGCCTGGGCGCACTGTCGAGCGAGCGCGAGCATGAACGCCCGGTCCTCAGAACTGAACGGCCGCGCCCGCGCGAACTTGAGCCCCATCGCGCCGAGCGCCCGCCCCTCGACGATCAGCGGCAGCGCCGCCCAGGCGCCGCTCTGCCGGATCGCGTCCGGCGTCGCGACGTGCGGATATCGGGCCTGGAGCACCTCCGACGACTCGATCCAGATCGGCTCGCCGGTCCGCACGGCATCCGAGATTGGCACGGGCGTCGTCACGGGGAACCGCTCCCACTGCTCTCCGACGCCGTCCGGATAGCCCACCGTCCGCACCATCTCGAACTCGGCTCCGTCAGTCGTCAAGGCCGCGATGAAGCCGGCCTGTGCCCCGAGCGCGGCCACCCCCTGCTCGACGACGACCGCGGCGACCTCGCCCGGCGTGATGGCCTCGGAGAACGCGGCGGTGACGACCTGCAGGCGAGCGGTTCGGTCTGCCGCATGCTCGGCTTCCCGTGTGCGGCGCGCCGACCGCTCCCGCTCCGCGGCGAGCAAGACCGCGAGCGCGGCCAGCGCCAGCAGGCTGGCGGCGTACACCGGCCAGACCGCCGGCTCGATTGCACCGGGCTGCTCGGCCACGAGGTGGAGGATGACGGCCAGCGCGCCGAAGCCGGCGACGACCCGGGGCGAGAAGATCAGCGCGGCGACCAGCAGCGGCACGGCGTAGAGCGCCGCCGTCGGCGTGCTCACCAGGACCGTGAGATCGATCGCGAGCGCGGCGGCGAGCAGGACGCCGACGAGGGCTGCGCCCGCCAGTGCGCGGGTTGTGGAGCGGGGCGACATCGCCTCCATCTATGGGTGACTCCATCTCGCGGGCGGCGTACTCGCCCTGTTGCCCGCCCGTAGGTGCACGCAGCGAGCCATCGGCGGCCGGATAGTCCGTCGATGGCCACCGAGGATCGCCTGCCCATCGCCTCGCGTTGCCCGCGCATTCGAACGGGTTGGCGAAGGCTATGAGCCTACCGAACGAGTGTCAAGCTGGCATGAAGATCCTTACGCCGGCGTCATCGTCTCGACCGGTTCGCTGCGAGGTTCGCCACGATGACCCGGCCGGCGACGGTCGTTGTTCACCAATGTTCACGCGAGTCGCCGGGTCGGGTTCACCGCGGTTCACGTGCACGTGTCCATCGCCGTCCTACGGTTGTAGTGAACCGCATCAGCGTGCGAGACACCATCGGACCTGAAGGGAGGAAGGCCACATGGGCACGTCGCACGCGCTCTTGTCTGCCACGGCACGCGGCCTTGTCGGCCTCGGATTCTCGTCGGGCGAGGTCGGGCGGTTGCTAGACCTGAAGGATCGCTACGCCCGCGGGGAGCTCCACGAGCTGACGCGCGAGGTGCAGCGACTGCGATTCGTCCGCTGGCTCGTCGAGCAGGGAAGGCTGAACGAAGGGACGCCCTAAGACTGGGGGAGCATGGAGGAGTGTGGCGCCCTCAGATGGAGGGCATAGGAGGAGGTCGCATGGTAGCCCCACGGTTAGGGAGGCCCTACCGGGCCGCGGCTGTCGCTCGCCCGGGCCGCTCCCGGCTGCTCTGGTTGCTCGTCCTGCTGGCGTTCGCCATCCTGGCCATCGCCCTGCTGCCGCTCGCCGGAAGGCCGGCGGCGGCCGCGCAGGCCGAGCGTCCCGTCACGCTCGAACAGATCACGGCGGACCCCGCCGCCTTCCACGGCTCGCAGGTCGCCGTGGCCGGCGAGGTCGACATGGTGCTGAGTCAGCGGGCGTTCACGATCGAGGACGACGACGTCCTCTTCGACGACGAGATCCTGGTCATCGCGCGCGATCCGCTGTCGCCCGTGGCGGGTCGCTGGGGCGACGCCGCGCTGCTCGAAGATGACATCGTGCTCGTGCTCGGCACCGTCCGCCCGCTCGACCTGGCGTCGATCGAGCAAGAGATCGGGGCCGACCTCGATGACGACCTGTTCGCCTACTGGACTGGACGCTCGGCCATCGTCGCGGACGCCGTCGTCGTGAACCCGCGCCGGCCGGGCCCGGTGGACGCGAGTGTCGAGGACATCGCCGAGGATCCGGTCCAGTTCTACGATTGGTCGGTCGCAGTGCGCGGCGAGGTCGAGGAAGTCCTGGGCGAGCGCGCCTTCATCCTCGAACAGGACGACGCCGAGCTGCTGGTCGTGGCAGCTCGACCGCTCGGCGCCCTGCTTCCTGGCCTCGCCGCCACGCCGCTCGCCGAGGACGACCTGCTCGGCGTGCGCGGGCCGGTCCGACCGTTCGACGTGGCGAGGTTCGAGCGCGACGTCGGCGTGGATCTGGATGAAGAGGCCCTAGCCAGCTGGGAGGGACGCCCGGCGCTCGTCGCACGGTCGCTCCAGCTCCTGGACTGACGGTGGGCTGGGGCGGCGCGCTGCGCGGACCAAAACGGAGGCAACGACCATGCATGCGCATCAGTTCAACCGGGCTCGGTGTCGGGCCACACGCACCCAGGGATTCCCGCGGTGGCGCAGGGCCGCGGCGCTTCGAGCGCTGATCGCGGTCGGGGTGCTCATCGGCGCCCTGCTGACCCCGACGCTTGCTCGTCCGGTTTCCGCCCAGCTGGCCAGCGCCACCGTCGGCGAGATCATCGCCAACGCCGACGCGTACGCGGGCAGGGACGTGTCCGTCGTGGGCGATGTCGACGACGTCCTCGGCGCTCGTTCCTTCACCATCGAGGACGACGACGTCTTGTCCTTCGCCGAGCTGCCCGTCGTGAGCGCCCGGCCGCTGGTCGGGCCGGCCGGTCTGCCGCTCGAGCTCGAGCCGCTCGCCGGCGAGGCGGTCGGTCTGCCGGGGAACGTGCTGGTGATCGGGACCGTGTACCGGTTCGACCTGGCCGCCTTCGAGGGGTTACTCGGCGTCGACCTCGACGACGCTCGCTGGGCGGAGTGGGCCGGCAAGCCGGCCCTCATCGCGCGGTCGATCGTTCCGCGGCCGCGCTACCTGTCCTGGGAGGCGGCGACGGTGGATGCCGTGACCGAGCACCCGGACCTGTACCTCGGCAAGGCCGTTACGGTGCGCGGCGAGGTCGAGGAGGCGCTCGGGCCGCGGGCGTTCGCCCTCGAAGACGACGACCTGCTGTTCGACGAGGAGCTGCTCGTGGTGACCGACGGTCCGCTGCGCGACCGCGCCGGCCGAACACTCGGCGTCGATGAGCTGATCGATCGCGAGACCTGGGTGACCGGCACGGTCCGGCGCTTTGCGCTCGCCGACATCGAGCGCGAGCTGGCCATCGACCTCGACGACACCCTGTTCGCTGCGTGGGAAGGCCGGCCGTCGATCGTCGCCCACTCGGTCCGCCCCGCCCCGCGCTAGGCATTAGCCCGCCCCTCGGCCGGGCTGGCGACGCTATCTGGTCGCGGACTGTGCCGCCAGCCCGGCCGAGGACCTCGGAGATGACACCTGCGATGGATTCCAGCGTCTACTCCGCGAACGGACGACCGGGCAACCGCGAGGCCAGAGCCGACCCGGCCCCCCGGTGGGGCTGGGTCGTCGTCGGTGCGCTGGCCATCGCGCTGGGGCTCGGGCTGCTCGAAGCGGTGCAGTACCTCTGCCTACCCGATCGGGCTCCTGCTCGCCGCGCTAATCCTGGCCACGGCGGTCGCGCCGATCGTCGATGCCCTCGAGCGCCGGATGCCGCGCGCGGTGGGCACGATGCTCGTCTACCTCGCCCTGCTGATCGTGGTGGTCGGCGTCGGCTGGCTGACGATACCGCGGCTGGTCCGCGAGGCGCGGGCCCTCGTCGACGAAGCGCCGGCCTGGATCACCAGCTTGGCGGCGGCGGTCGAACGCTGGACTTCGTCGGCCAACTCCGGCATCCTCGACGCGCTCCAGTCCTGGGTGACGAGGTCCGCCGCCTGGCTCGTGATGCTGCCCTTCCAGATCACCTCGGCCCTGTTCGAGCTGGTGATCGTGATCGTCATGTCCGCTTACCTGGTCATCTCGCTGCCTGGCCTCAGGCGGTTTACGCTGTCCCTCGTTCCCGAGGAACGGCGCGATGAGGCGCGGGACGTGCTGGCGGAGATGGGCCGGACGATGGGCGGATTCGTGCGCGGGACCCTCATCGACGCCGCGGCAATCGTCGGCGTGATCGTCTACGTCGGTTTGCTCCTGCTCGGCGTGCCCTTCACGCTCGTGCTGGCCCTGATCTCGGCGGTCGGCGAGCTGGTGCCGACGATCGGGCCAATCGTGGCCGCCATCCCGGCCGTGGCCATCGCCCTGCTCGATTCGCCAACCCAGGCGCTGCTCGTCCTGGCCTTCTACGTGGCGGTTCAGCAGCTCGAGACGCACCTGCTGCTACCGCTGATCATGCGCAACCAGGCCGACGTCCCGCCAACGCTGGCCATCTTCGCCGTGCTGGCGGGCGGGTATGCCCTCGGTGTCCTGGGCGCCCTGATCGCCATCCCGGTGGCCGGCGCGCTGCGCGTGCTCGTGGTGCGGGTCGTCGCCCCGTACGTGCGGCGTCGGTCGGGCCCGGTCCGCGCGACGTAGTCACCTGGAGCGTCCGGCGCGCTCCGACCGACTGCCGAAGCGGTCACCCGGCCGGGGCGCGCAC
>JALYGH010000262.1 GCA_030777205.1 Chloroflexota bacterium | reverse complement strand
GCGCCGCCGTGAAGCAGGCCGCGGACGGCCGGCCGGGCGCCGGACTCCTGCCGTGCTCGGAGGTCAAGCTGCTGGCGCCAATCCCACGGCCGCGCAAGAACGTCTTCGCCCTCGGGCTGAACTACAGCGAGCACGTCGCCGAGGGGGCGCGGGCGCGCGGCGTCGAGGTGAAGCTGCCGGAGTACCCGGTCTTCTTCACCAAGGCCGTGACCGCCGTCATCGGCCCGGAGGATCCGATCCCATTCGATGGCCGCCTGTCCGACAAGTGGGACTGGGAGGCCGAGCTGGCGGTGGTAATCGGCAAGGGCGGCCGCGACATCCCGAAGGCGCGGGCGCTCGAGCACGTCTTCGGCTACACCTGCCTGAATGACGTGTCGGTCCGCGACGTCCAGCGCAAGCACGGCGGGCAGTTCTTTCGGGGCAAGAGCATCGACGGGACCTGTCCGATCGGTCCGTGGATCGTCACCCGCGACGAGGTCCCGAACGTCCAGAACCTGCGCATCGGGACGAAGGTCAACGGCGTCCAGAAGCAGGACTCGAACACGAGCTACATGATCTTCGACGTCGCGACGACGATCGAGTCGCTTTCGGCCGGGATGACGCTCGAGCCGGGCGACATCATCGCCACCGGCACGCCCGATGGGGTCGGGTTCGCGCGGACCCCGCCCGAGCTGCTCAAGCCGGGCGACGTCGTCGAGGTCGAGGTCGAGGGCATCGGCGTCTTGCGGAACGCCGTCGTGGACCGCTGGGCTGGGCGGTAGGTCCGGAGATGGTCTGGTCCCCGCTGGCAACGGAGGCGGCCTGCCCGCGTCTCCGCCCCACGGTCGACGCGGTCCCGATCGAATATGGCTCGCAGCGGCTCGTCTGCCTCTACGATCGCCAGGACCCGTCGGCCGGTCAGGTCGTGCTCAGTGAGCACGGCGTGCTCCTGGCGAGCTTGCTCGACGGCCGGCGGACCCCGTCGGCGATCAGGATGCTCTTCGCACTGCGCGGCGCGACGGCGGTGGGCACGCTGGAGATCGCGGAGTTCGTGCGCCAGCTCGACGAGGCGTACCTGCTCGACAGCGAACGATATCGCGAGCGCGAGCGCCAACGCGCGGCCTGGTTCCGCGCCCAGCCGACGCGCCCGACGGCCCACGCGGGTGGGGCGTACCCGGCCGGGCCGACCGAGCTGCGGGCCTTCCTCGACGCCCGCTACATGCTGCCTGGTGGCCCCGGCGCGGCACCCGGCCCTCGCCGCCAGCAGTGCCTGCGCGGGCTGATCGCGCCGCACATCGACCTCCATCGCGGCGGCCACTCCTACGCCTGGGGCTACCGCGAGCTGGCCGAGTGCGAGCCGGCCGAGCTGTACGTCCTGCTCGGGACGTGTCACCTCCCGATGGAGCGGCCGTTCGCCGCCACCGCCCGGCCGTATGACACGCCGTTCGGCCCGGTCCGCGCCGATCCCGACTTCCTGGAGCGGCTGGCGTCGCGGACGCCGTTCGACCTGTTCGCCGGCGAGCTGAGCCACCGCGCCGAGCATTCGCTGGAGTTCCAGGCGCTCTACCTGCGCTACATCGAGCATTCCGGCGATGAGCACTCCGCGGCCGTCGTCCCGATCCTCTGCGTCCCGCCCACCGCGGGACGCGACGGCGCCACGCCGGGCGAGGATCCCGAGACCGCCGACTTCATCGACGCGCTGCGCCAGACGATCGCCGAAGATGGCCGCCGCGTCTGCTTCATCGCCGGGGCCGACTTCGCCCACGTGGGGCCGCAGTTCGGCGATCCCGCCCTGGTCGACCGGCGGTTCGCGGAGCACGTCCGACGCGGCGACCTCGAGATGCTCGAGCGCGTAGCGGCCGGCGACGCCGACGGCTTCTACCGCCAGGTCACGGGGGAGCGGCCCGGGTCCGGCATGGTCGGCGACAGCCGGGCCGTGGGTGGTCCGCGCCGGATCTGCGGACTGGCCCCGATGTACGCGCTGCTGTCGCTCGTCGGTCCGTCCGAGGGGCGGGTCCTCCACTACGACCAGTGGATTGATCCGCGCCGCACCGGCTCGGTGACGTTCGGCTGCGTCGCGTTCCCGTAGCGAGCCGAGGGGAGCGAGCGTGGACGACCGCGAGCGGCTGGAGGAGCAGACCCGGCGCAACATCGACGGCATGGAGCTCGAACGGAACGGCCGGCTTGATCTCGCGCTCGAGCTCTATGAGCAGAACGTCGTGGAGGGGTTCGAGGGCGACTGGCCGTACGGACGGCTGGTCGCCTACTACGAGAAGATCGGGCGCTACGACGAGGCCGAGCGGGTGCTGAACCGGGCGATCGACGTGTTCAAGGCCAGCAAGAAGCGCTCGGCGACGGACCGCCGCGCGACCGTCCAGGTGTTCCGCAACCGGCTTCGCCTCGTGAAGAAGGCCGCCAGGGAGGCAGGTCGAGGCAGGCCGCGCTCGTTCGAGCCGCTGCCGATGGCGGACGAGGGTGGCACGCCCCCTGCCTGACCGCCTCGCGCCCGCCACGTCGCGGCTCGCGGGCGGCAGCAAGTCGCCCAAGGGGCCCACAATTGGGGTGGACGATCCGACGGTGCCGACGAGCTGGCGGGGCCGGGCCGTCCGCGACAATGCTGAACGGTAGCCAGCACGTCGCCACGGTGAAGATGAAGAGGTGCCATCCCGAGCGGAGCGAGGGATGACAGCGAAGGTGCACTCGGGATAGCAGCCCCTCATCGCCAGTGTGGTGATGTACTCGCCCAAGGAGCACGATCATGTTCGTGGCAATCAACCGACTCAACGTCCCGGCCGAGTATGCCGGCCGACTCGAAGAGGGCTTCACCCGCTCGGCAGGCGGGATGGACGGCGTGGACGGCTTCATCGCCTTCGACCTGCTGAAGAACCAGGAGGGCGGCGAGTACCTCGTCGTCACCAGGTGGCGGGACAAGGCAGCCTTCCAGGCGTGGCGGGAGGGCGACGCGTTCTCGCGGGCCCACGCCACCACCAATCCGAACAGCCCGGTCAAGTCCGAGCTCGGCGCGTACGACGTCGTGCTGAGCCTGCCGTAACGCCGGAGAGTCCCGTGTCGGACCCGTACGCCGTCGTCTCCGTCGCCGGGATGCGGGCGCTCGAAGCGGCCGCAATCACGGCCGGGACATCGGAGCTGGAGCTCCAGGAGCGGGCCGGGCGGGCCGTCGCGGACGTCGTCCACGGTCGACTTGCCTCGACCCGCGGCCGTGTCCTGGTGCTCGTCGGGGCCGGCAACAACGGTCGAGATGCGGCGGTCGCGGCACGCTACATCGCCGCTCGCGGCCACGCCGTGGCCGTCTGGCTCTGGACCCGCCACGGACTGAGCGCCGACGAGCTAGCCCAGCTCGCCGGCATGGACGTCGATATCGCATCGCTGAATGGCGCGGAGGGGATGGCCGGGCTGCGCCAAGCGCTTGGTATCGCCGACGTGGCGATCGACGGCCTGCTCGGCGTCGGCAGCCGCGGGCCGATGCGCCCGGGCCTGGCCGACGTGGCGGCGACCCTGAATGCGGCCAGGACCGCCCGCCGGGCGCTGCTGGTCGTCGCCGTCGATGTCCCGAGCGGCCTGGATGCCGATGGGGGCGCCGCCCCCGGGGTGGTCGTGCGCGCCGACGTGACGGTCACGTTCGGCGCGATCAAGGCCGGGCTGCTCCGCTTCCCGGGCGCCGAGCTGGCCGGGGAGATCCTCGTCCGGCCGATCGGGCTCCCGAGCGAGGCGGTCGAGGGGCAGCCCGTGCGCGT
>JALYGH010000261.1 GCA_030777205.1 Chloroflexota bacterium | reverse complement strand
GGGCCGCGGCGACGCGAACGAGCGCTGACCCTCGCCCGACCGCGGCCACTCGCGTCAGGCCCCGGCCACGCCCCGCTGCTGGCCGGCCCAATGCGGCTCGCGCAGGACGCGCTTGAGCACCTTGCCGCTCGGGTTGCGCGGCAAGGCGTCGACGAAATCGACGGAGCGGGGCCGCTCGAAGCCGCCGAGCCTGCCGCGGCAGAACTCGACGATCTCCTCTCCCGTCGCGGTCGCCCCGGCGCGCAGCACGACGATCGCCTTCACCGCCTCCCCCCAGCGCTCGTCCGGCACCCCGATCACGGCCGCGTCGGCCACGGCCGGATGCTCGAACAAGACGTCCTCGACCACGCGCGGGTACACGTTCTCCCCGCCCGAGACGATCATGTCCTTCAAGCGATCCTGGATGTAGAGGTAGCCATCGTCGTCCAGGTAGCCGACATCCCCGGTGTGCAGCCAGCCGTCGCGGAGCGCGCGGGCCGAGTCGTCGGGCCGATTCCAGTACCCCCGCATGAGCTGCGGGCCGCGCGCGACGATCTCTCCGAGCGCCCCGTTCGGGAGTACGCGATCGAGCCCGTCCACGATCCGGATCTCGGTCCCGAGTACCGGGCGCCCGGCGGACAGGAGCAATCCCGGGCGCTCGGCCAGCCCGCGCCGGTGATCGGCGGGCGGCAAGAAGGTCAGGACCTGCGTGGCCTCGGTCAGCCCGTACGTCTGGACGAAGTCGCACCCGAACACGGCCATGGCCCGCCGGAGCGTCTGCTCGGCGATCGGCGAGGCGCCGTAGTAGATCAGCCTCAGCGCGTCGTAGCGTCGGTCGGCCACGTCGGGGGCCCCGACCAGGCAGGCCTGGATCATCGCCGGCACGAGCACGGCGTACGCGATCCGCTCCTCGTCGAGCGCTCGCACGACCTCGACCGGGTTGAAGTCCCCCATGAGGTACAGGGAGCCGCCCCGCGCCACCCAGGTGAGCGCGCTGGGCACCGCGCCGGCATGGAAGAGGGGCGTGACGACCAGGCCGCGCTCACCGGGCCCGCCCGCGAGCAGGAGCGCGTTCTGGGCGATGTTCGCCGCCAGGGCCCGCTGAGTGATCAGCGCCCCTTTCGGATGACCCGTGGTCCCGCTGGTGTACATCTGGTAGACGTCGGCGTCGTCGGGGACGTAGCGCTCCGGGGGCGCGCTCGGCCGGCCCTCGGCGACCCAGCCCTCGAAGGCCTCCCAGCCGGCCGGGGGAGCCCCGTCGAGGGCGACGAAGCGCTCGACCGTCGCCAGGTGGGGTCGGAGCTCATCCACGGCGGCGGTATACGCCCCGCTCGCGAGCAGCACCCGCGGCCCCGCATCGTTGAGGATGTAGGCCCACTCCGGCGGCGCCAGCCGGAAATTGAGGGGCACCACCACGACGCCCGCCTTCGAGGCGCCGAAGTAGAGCAGGAGGTACTCGAGGCTGTTCTTGGCCAGCACCGCCGCCCGGTCGCCGATCCGGAGCCCGGCGTCGGCGAGCGCAGTGGCGAGCCGGTTGGCTGCCGTCAGCGCCTCGCCGTAGGTCAGGCGGCGCCGGCCCAGCGTCGCGAACTCAGCCTCCGGCTGCTCGCGCGCCCAGTAGTCGAGGAAATCGTGCAGCCGCATGTTCCCTCCCGGTTCGGCGGTCCCTGGCCCTGAGGAAAACGGATCGTGGGCCTCGCTCCAGCGGTGCCAGGATCATCCCAGGATCATCCAATGGTGACCCCGGGTTCCCTTTATCGCCCGTGGGCTCCTCCGAGGCGGCAGCCCCCACATCGGCGAGCACGAAGGCCCCGGTCCCGCTCGGTAGCTCGGCTATGGGCGTCCCCGGCGCTACGCCTATGATCCGGAGTTCGGCGCCGGCGCTGCCCACTGCCAGCCCGTCTCGACTGACGGTCGGCGTCCAGATCATAGGTTCCGCCATCTGACCCACGCTGTCAACCACTTGCAACAACCGACCGCGGAACTGGGCGGTCGCCCGCAGCCTGCTGATCGTCACATATTGCCTACCGGCGGAGCGTCGCCCGACTCCGTCGCGCCGCGTGTTCATACCCGCGAGAGATCTCCGAACTCGCTCGTGGGATCCCTCGCTCGCTGCTCGGCGGATGACGGCGCTGCCACTCCGCCGTGCTCGGGACGACAGCACCGACATTACGCCGTGGCCGGGGCGCGCTCGACGATCTCGCGCAGCTCGCGGATCACCTCGCGGTTCGAGAACGGCATCAGCTCCTCGCGCATGTCGGCGATCAGCCCGGCCAGCCGCGTGCGCGCCTCCTCCGAGAGTTGGTCGACTGGTGCATCCGGCGAGCCGAACTCCGGGTTCTGTGCGTAGATCTCGCGACGCCGCTGCTCGCGGGCCTCGGTCACGCTGGCCGGCCGCTCGATCCAGCGCCCGCTCTCGCTAAAGTCGTCGTCGAAGAAGGCGAAGACCGGGATGGACCGGAACTGGCCCCGATTGAGGTACTGGTCCATCAGGTCGGGGTTCTGGTCGCGCAGGAAGACGCGCAGGTTCAGTTTGCCGCTCTCGGCGGCCAGGCGCCCCAGGACGGGCAGGTTGTTGATCACGTCGCCGCACCAGTCCTCGGCCAGCACGAGCACGTTCAACGGATTCGGCAGGCGGCGGAACGCGGCCAGATCCTCCGGGCGGATCTCGACCTGGCGCTCCCGCTCCTCGAACCGCTCCCGATTGCGGGTCATCCCGGCCTTCCACTCGTCGTAGGTCATGCCCAACTCGAACCGCTCGCGCGTGACTGCCATGGCTCCTGCCTCCGTCGCGGGGTGGAAACGCTCGTCAGTATGACAACCGAACTATCTGGCGGCGTGCGTGACGGCCAATATACATGGCGCAGCCGTAGCGCGAATCGGGAGCCAGGGGCTCGGCCACGGGGCAGCGCGGGCATGAGTCGCTGTCACCTGGCCGGTCACTTCAATCGGTGGTGGGCCACATCGGCGATGCGGTTCAATGCCCGCGCATCGCCGCCACGGGCCGCTGGGTTCGAGGCGGCCCACCGGAGGACGCCGCCGTGAGCAGGACCGAGCACGTCATCTCTACCGAGCACCTGACCTACCACTTCGGCCCGGACCTCGATCCCGTCGCGGCGATCGAGCCCGGCGACGTCGTCACGCTCGAGACCCTCGATGCCTCGAGCGGGCGCGTCCCCGGCGGGATGGACGTCGTCGACTACACCCGCGTCCGCGACCCGAACCGGGTCAACCCGGCCACCGGGCCGATCGCGGTGCGCGGCGCGGAGGTCGGCGACGAGCTGTGGGTCGAGATCCTCGCGATCGACCTCGGCGACGTCGGCTGGGCGCGGCTGACCCCGGGTTCGGGGGTCATGCGCGACGAGATCGCCGAGACGGTCGGGATGATCTTCCGCCGCGAGGGCGACGAGCTGGTCTGCCCAGACGGGCTGCGCCTCCCGACCCGGCCGATGGTCGGCGTGATCGGGACGTGCCCGGCCACGGGCCGCTACTCGACCGGCGGGCTCGGGCCGCACGGCGGCAACCTCGACTTCAGCGACATGACGATCGGCACCCTGGCCCACCTGCCGGTTTGGGTCCCGGGCGGCCTGTTCGCCTTGGGCGACGTCCACGCCAGCATGGGCGACGCCGAGGTGAGCGGCACGGCGGTCGAGATCTGCGCCCGGGTCCGGGTGCGAATCGACCTGGTGAAGGGGACGCGCCTGGACCGGCCCTGGTACGAGACCGCCGACGCCTGGATGACCTGGGGCGCCGCCCCCGACCTGGAGGAGGCGGTCCGCCAGGCGGTCGCCCACATGGCGAGCTTCCTCCAAGCGCGGCTCGGCGTGACTCGCGCGGAGGCGTTCCTGCTCGTGACGGCCCGCGGCGACGTGCGGATCGGCCAGTCCGCCCGTTGCGGCATCGACCAGACGGCGCGGGTACTGTTCCCGAAGCTGGCGCGCTGACCCTGCCCCGGTGCGGGGCGGGGGCAAGGTCGGTCGAGCTACAGGATCGGCGTGCGACCGGAGCGATCGGCGCCCTCCCGCTCGGCGGTCGCGGGCGCGTCCGGCCTGGCCGGCGGCGGCGCGGCCCCGGCGCGGCGCTCCTGGTTCTTCCGGCGCTGGGCGTCGAGCATCGACTTCGCGGCCATCAGCCAGCCAATGTTGAGGGCGACCAGGACGCCTCCCGCGAACAGCGCCACGAGGACGGCCGCCCAGGTCGGCAGCTCGGCGAACGGGTTCATGATCACCTCCCGACCATCCGGTCACATCGTACCCCCGCCGCACGCCGCGTGCCGACGTACCCGCGCCCGGCGTGCGGTCGCTCGCCTGTGGTAGCGTTCCGGGAATTCGTGGCCACGTGCCTCGAAGCGCTCACCGACGTATCAAGGAGGGACGCGATGCCGGACAAGGGTCGCGCGGTCGTGCTCGCCGAGGTCGGCAAGCCACTCGAAATCTGGGAGTTCCCGGTGCCGGATCCGGAGCCGGGGGCGGCCGTCGTGCGGATCACGCTGGCCAACGTGTGCGGCTCGGACTTGCATGTCTGGCGCGGCGAGCTGGATCCGCGCAAGCGCAACTGGGCCCTGCCGCGCCATCACGGCCACGAGATGACCGGCCGAATCGAGAAGCTCGGCGCGGGCCTGACGACCGACTCGGACGGCCAGCCGCTGGCCGTCGGCGATCGAGTCGTGTTCCGCTACTTCTTCCCGTGCAACCGCTGCAAGAACTGCCTGGCCGGCAAGAGCCGCGCCTGCCCGAGCCGCTACGCCCACTCGGCGGTGCCCTGCACCGAGTGGCCGCATTTCAACGGCGGCTGGGGCGACTACTTCTACGTCCGCCCGGGCGGCACGATCTTCAAGGTGAAGGACGACACGCTCGGCGACGATATGCTGGCCGGGATCAACTGCGCATTCTCGCAGGTCGTCTGCGGCCTGGACGTCGGCAACCTCAGCATGGGCGAGACGGTGGTCATCCAGGGGGCCGGCGGGCTCGGCCTGTACGCCATCGCGGCCGCCAAGGAGCGCGGCGCCGGCCAGGTGGTCGTCGTGGACGGCGTCGCCGAGCGGCTGGAGATGGCCGAGTCGTTCGGCGCCGACCAGATCATCGACATGCGCGAGCTACCCGAGCCGGGCCAGCGGGCCGCCC
>JALYGH010000260.1 GCA_030777205.1 Chloroflexota bacterium | reverse complement strand
GGGCGTGATCGTGCCGCACATCGCCGACCAGCGGATGTGGGCCGGGGTCGCGGCGCGGCTCGGCGTGGCGCCGGCCGGCGTGCCGCGCCCCGACCTGACGCCCGAGCGGCTGGCCGGCGCGATCATCGCTACCCGGAACCCCCGGATGGCATCCCGGGCTGCACGCCTCGGCGAGCTGATCCGCGGCGAGGACGGGGTCGGCGAGGCGGTGCGGCTGGTCGAACGAGTGGCAAGGATAGGGGGGGGATGACACACCCGGGCCGGGCAGTACCGTCTCGCCCCTTATCCCGCCGTCACGGATAGAACGGCGCCCGTTCCAGGCCGGCCGTCTCGGGGAAGCCGCACATCAGGTTGATGTTCTGCAGCGCGACGCCCGCCTGGCCCTTCATCAGGTTGTCGATCGAGCCGACCGCGATCAGGCGGCGATTCTCCCCATCCACGAACACCGAGACATCGCAGTAGTTGCTGCCCTGGACCGCCTTCGGGCCGGGCGCCACGCTCGGTGGCATGACCCGCACGAACGGCTCGTCGGCGTAGATCTGCTCGTACGCCTGCTGGACCGCGTGCGGCTCCAGGTCGTCGCGGAGCGTCGCGTAGCAGGTGCAGATGATGCCCCGCGTCGTCGGGACGAGGTGCGGGACGAACGTCAGACCGAGCTTCTCGCCTCCGAGCGCCTCGAGCGCGGCCACCGTCTCGTAGTGGTGCTGGTGCGCGGCGACGCGATACGGCATGACCGCCTCGTTGCGCTCCGGATAGTGGTTCGTCGGGCTCGGCTTCTTGCCCGCCCCGGAGACGCCGGTCTTCCCGTCGACGACGATCGTCGTCGGGTCGATCATCTTCGACGCGATCGCCGGCGCGAGCGCCAGGATCATCGCGACGGCGAAGCAGCCCGGGTTGCCGACGACGCGGGCGTTCCGAATGCGCTCGCGGTTCAGCTCCGGGATGCCGTAGACGGCAGCGTCGAACAGCTCGGGCGCGGCGTGCGGCGCGCCTTTCAGGTTCGGGTGGGCCCGCGAGTACCCGGCGTACAGGTCCGGCGTCGCGAAACGGAAGTCGCCGCTGTAGTCGAGCACCTTCTTGCCGCGCTCGACCAGTCGCGCGGCGTGGGACATCCCGACGCCGTCCGGGGTCGAGAAGATCACGACGTCGGCGTCCTCGCCGATCCGGTCCGCGTCGGCCTCCTCGACTACCAGGTCGCAGAAGCCGCGGAGGTGGGGGTAGAAGGCGCTGAGGGGCCTGCCGGTGTCGGCCTTGGCGAGGAGCGAAGCGATCTCGATCTCCGGATGGCGGAGCAGCAGCTCCACCATGCCCACGCCGCCGTACCCGGTTGCCCCGACGATCTGCGCCCGTACCACGGGACACCTCCAGTCTGATGCTGAAGTGTACCGGACGCGACGCCTCGTTCAGGGGTCGCCCGGCCGAGGCGCGGCGTCTCCGCCGCCCCTGGCACAATCCCCCGGCGACTCGGTGCATTCCCGAGGCTCGTTACTGGCGCTCGGTGACCGAACGGCGACGACGCCGGCGGGCGGCGGCGCGCGAGCCGGTGGACGGAAGGGGCGAAACGGGATGAAGGTGCTCCTGGCGGGCGCGAGCGGCGTGCTCGGCCGCCCGACGACGCAGCAGCTCGTGGCGGCGGGCCACGAGGTGATCGGCCTGGCGCGCAGCGACGCGGCCGCCGAGGTGATTCGGTCGCTGGGCGGCACGCCGGTCCGCGGCGACGTGCTCGACGCCGACTCGACCCGGGTAGCCGCTGTGGGCGTCGACGCCGTCGTGAACCTCTCGGCCGCCGTGCCGCTGGGCACCGACGTCAAGCAGGCCACGAAGGAGAACGACCGCGTCCGGCTGGAGGGCACCCGGAACTTGCTCGCGGCGGCGGAGGCGGGCGGAGCCAAAGTGTACGTCCACGAGAGCCTCCTCTACGTCTACGGTGACTGGGGCCGGACCTGGGTCACCGAGGGGACCGAGTCGACCGGTACGCTGGCGCCGTCGGCGCTGGAGGCCGAGGGGCTCGTCCAGGCGTCCGGCCTGCCCTGGGTGATCCTGCGCTACGGCTCGGTGTACGGCCGCGAGGCCTGGCACACGCAGTTGATGGTCTCGCAGCTCAAGAAGCGGCTGCTCCCGATCGTCGGCGACGGCGCCAACTACTGGTCGCTCGTCCACGCCGAGGACGCCGGCCGGGCGACGGCGCTGGCGGTCGAGGACGCCGCGGATAGTTCGATCTACAACGTCTGCGACGACGAGCCGGTCACGATGGCCGATCTGTTCACCTACCTGGCCGCGCAGCTCGGCGTACAGCCGCCGATGAAAGTGCCGGCCCTGGTGGCGCGGATGGCGATCGGCGGCGACGCGACCGACCTGCTCGCCAGCTCGATCCGGATGTCGAACCGCGCGATCAAGCAGGACCTCGACTTCGAGCCGCGCTACCCGACCTACCGAGAGGGTCTGGCTGAGGTGCTGAGCGCGCCCGTGCCAGAGGCCGTCGTGGAGTGACTTCAGCGTCGCGTAGAAACGATCGAGGCGGCGCGTCGCACGACGCGCCGCCTCGACCGTTTCGGCGTCGGGATTCAGGGTTCAGCCGAGGATGCGCACGATGCCGGTGTCGCCGTCGACCTCGATGAGCTGCCCGTCCGAGATCGCCGTCGTCGACGTGCCGACACCGACGACGGCCGGGATGGCGTACTCGCGGGCGACGACGGCGCAGTGGCTGAGGACGCCGCCGGTGTCGGTCACGACGGCCGCCGCCGTCGCGAAGAGGGGCGTCCACGGCGGGGCGGTCGTCTCGGCGACCAGGATCTCGCGCCGGCCCAGCCTGGCCGCGTCTGCCAGGGAGCGGATGACCCGGGCCGTGCCGCGAATGCGGCCCGAGGACCCGGGATTGCCCTTGAGCACGCCCGGTTCCGCCGACGGCGCCGGCGGAGTCCCGAAGAACTTGCCGACGGCTCGCATGATCGGGTCATCGGGCGGCGACCCGGACGGCGGTGTCCCGAGTGCCGGCGGCGCCTGGACCTGCCGGAAGCGCTCGATCTCGGCCCTCCGCTCGGCGACGAGGTCGCGGCGATCGAGCGGTGGCAGGGAAACGGCGGTCAGCTTGATCTCGTCGAGCGTCAGGTGGACGACGTCGTCGGCCCGGTCGAGCAGGCCGGCCTCGGCGAAGCGGCGGCCGAATTCGAGCAGGACGCGGCGCACTCGGTAGGTCGCGCTGTAGTCGATCCAGTACCCGTGGTCCTCGGACAGGACGGTCGCGACGACGGCGGCCGCGAGTAGCGCCTCGAACTCGTCGACGACCGGCTGGGGGTAGCTCGCCAGCTTCTCGCGCGCTGCCGCGACCGCGCGCTCGCGCTCGGCGACCAGTTCGGCCCGCTCGGCTTCCAGGTCGCGCTCGGGCTGGGTGATGAAGTCCTTCAGGTTCTTGATCACGGGCGTCGGATCCTCGATCCAGGCCGGCTCGACCAGGGTCGAGAACTTGTCGCCGCGCGCACCGTAGATGGCGAGGTAGGCGCGCAGGTCGGCCAGGAACGCGCGCCCATCGTCCGTCCGTTCCAGCTCCGGGATCAGCTCCGATGCGGCCAGCTCCTCGAACGCGCGCCGCACCGTAGGCGACCCGAGGATCTTCCGGCTGAGCCGCCACTGCTCGCGGCCGCTCTCGACCGTCTTGTTGTCGATGCCCTGGAGCAGCTTGTAAGCGCCGAGCGCGTCGTCGCTGCCGAACAGGTCGCGATACAGCTCGTCGAACTGGCTCAGGGCGAGCAGGAACGGGATGGCGACGGTGAAGTGAACGTCCCAGACCTGCCGGAAGCGGGCGACCGTCTCACCCAGGTGGTCGAGCAGCGCGGGCATCGTCGCGCCGCGGAGGTCGAACGCGTCCCAGAACGCGATCTGCGCCTGGACCTCGGGCAGCCACTCGTTCTCCCACAGCTCGCCGAGCCGGGCCACGGCCGCGCCGATCTTCGCCTCGGCACGCTTGCCCATCGCCTCGAGCTCCTGGGGCGGGAGCGGCAGGGGCGCCATCTCGCTGTACAGGTAGGTATTGATCCGGCGGGCGCGGAAGCCGATCGGCAAGTCGTACTGGGCGGCGGCCGTGTTGATGCTGGCTTCGGGCATCAGGTCGAAGAGGATGACCGGCTGGGGATCGGGCCAGTGCAGTCGATCGATCGTCCAGAAGCCGCGCTCGTCGTCCGGCTCCTCCCAGGTGACGGGAAAGTCTTCGGAGGCCGGGATCGGGGCCGGGCGGGGAGTTTCAAGCAGCACCACGGTGGATCTCCTTCTCGTCCGCGAGCGTCGTGATCGGGCGGCACTGGAGCAGGTACAACTCGCCGCCCTTGAAGGCGAATTCGATGTCGACCGGCCAGCCCATCGCCGTTTCCAGGTCGAGCGCCAGGCGGGCCACGCTCGACGCCTGCCGGTCGTCGAGGGCCGGGCGCCGCCGCAGCAGCCGCGGCACGTCGACATCGGCGGTCTCACCGGGCACGAGGATGGTCATGCGGGCCTTGTCCCCGACGTCGCGCCGCAGTACGGCTAGGTCGCCCTTTCGGACGACGTACGTATCCGGCGTGACCGTGCCGCCGACGATGCTCTCGCCGAGCCCGAAACTGGCGTTGACGACGACCTCTTCGCGGCTACCGGTGAGCGGGTTCGCGCTGAACGCAGCCCCCGAGACGTCGGCCGGGACCAGGAGCTGGACCAGCACCGCCAGGCGGACCCCGGCGACGGCGAGACCATGCTGGCGTCGGTACGCTCGGGTCCGCTCGGACACGGCCGAGGCCCAGCAGCGCTCGACGGCGGCGATGACCGCCTCGGCGCCGGCGACATTCAGGTAGGTGTCGTGCTGG
>JALYGH010000259.1 GCA_030777205.1 Chloroflexota bacterium | reverse complement strand
ACCTTGCCGACCAGGTCAGCGCCGACGTCGGCGGCCTTGGTGTAGATGCCGCCGCCGAGCTGGGCGAACAGCGCCACGAAGCTGGCGCCGAAGCCGAAGCCGACGATCAAGAACGGCGCAAGCGCCGGATTGGTGAACCCGCCGTAGGCCCAGAAGATCGCCAGCACGCCGAGCAGGCTCAGCGCGACGACCAGGAAGCCCGAGACGGCCCCGCCGCGCAGGGAAACGGTGATCGCTTCCTTCAGGCTGCGCGTCGCGGCGGCGGCGGTGCGGAGGTTGGCCTGGACGGCAATCCACATGCCGATAAAGCCGGACACCGCCGAGCAGGCCGCGCCGACCAGGAAGGCGACCGACGTGCGCCAGGCCAGCTCGGCGGGCGTCACGTCGCCGATGGGTGGTGAGATGAAGTACAGCAGCAGCCCGATCAACACGGCCGCCACGAGCGATAGGATGCCGATCGTCCGGTACTGGCGGTTGAGGAACGCCATCGCGCCCTCGTAGATCGCGCCGGCCACCGCCTGCATCGCCGGCGTGCCCTTGTCGCGCGAAAGCACGTCGCGCGCGAATAGCCCCGCGAACCCTACGGCGATCACCCCGGCGATCGGGACGAGCCAGAGAATGCCTTCCATTAATCCTCCTTCACGGGAGCTCTGCGAGCGACGCTGCGCCGCGTCAGGCGATACACACTGGGCAAGGCAGTGCGGGCCATCGCTCGCGGTTCGGGCACCACCCCGGTGTCTGGATGCATGGCATGGGCAGGGGCGAGCCCTAGTGGCTCGCCAACGGCAGGCGGACGCACGCGGTGAAAGACTGCCAGAGAGACGAACGAAGGGAACAAGGACGGGGATGATCCCTGGACGTCGGAGAGCATGGGTATCCGATCAGCGATTCGACGAGTGGCACTCGGTACGGTCTAGCAGGAGAGCGCGCCGCGTGCGGCCGGCGGAATTCTAGGCGCGCCCTTCTTGTCGGGTCAAGCGACCGTTCGGGTCGCGCGAGCGGAGGAGCAAGGTCAGGAGCGCCATCCGAACGTACACGCCGTTCTCGGCCTGGCGGAAACAGGCGACACGCGGATCCGCCTCGATGCCGAGCGGGAGCTCCGGTCCGCGCGGCAGGGGGTGGAGCACGATCGCCGACGGCTTCATGTGGGCCAGTACCTCGCCGTCGACCGCGTAGCGGCGTCCGGCGGGGTCGAACCGCTGCGCCATCGCCATCCGTTCCGAGTGGGCCCGGGTAATGTACACCACGTCGGCCGTCGGGGCGACCTCGGACAAGTCCTCCAGCTCGTCGAATCGGGCGCCGGCGGCGACGAGGCGCTCGCGGATCGCCGGTCGCAGCCGCAGTGTCGACGGCGAGACGAAGCGCAGGCGCATGCCGGGCAGCTTGGCGAGCAGCTCCGCCAGCGAGTTGACCGATCGCTCGTACGTCAGGTCGCCGACGAGGGCGACCTCCAGATCCTCCAGCCGCCCGAGCTCGCGCCGGATCGTGTAGGCGTCGAGCAGCGCCTGGGTCGGATGCTGCCCATCGCCGTCGCCGGCGTTGATGACCGGCACGGTCGACGCAGCGGCCGCCCGGCGAGCCGCGCCTTCCTCGTAGTGCCGAAGCAACAAGAAATCGTAGCCGTATGAGCAGAGGACCCGGACTCGGTCTTCCAGGGGCTCATCGCCCGGATCCGCGCCGCCGAGATCGATGGCGCTGAAGGCCCCACCGAGCGACGTCATGGCGCTCTCGAACGAGACGCGCGTCCGCGTGCTCGGCTGGAAGAACAGGCCGAACATCCGACGTCCGGTCAGCAGCCGCGAGTCACCAAGGGCGTGGATCTGCCGCATCGTATCGGCGCGCGGGAATAGCTCGTCCACGAGCCAGGTCGCCGAGAATTGGGCCGCATCGACGATGTGCGGGACCTCCGCCGTTCGGGCCGTCACGTCAGCCATCCTTTCCGGTCAGCGGACGCGGCCGGACGGCGCGTCCTGGCAGCCACGCGAGCTGATCGGCGCGGCGCGGCGAAGGGTAGCATAACGCCGGGCGAGGCCGGGTCGTCCGGTCACGGGAAGAGGATCTCGTGGATCCCCGTGTCGGAGCCGCCGCCGGGGGACGTCCCGCCGCCAACGACGTGGATGGCCCCGGCGAGGGCCGCCGCCCCGTGGCCGTGCCTTGGCGTCGGCATCGGCGTCGACTCGGTCCACGCGCCCGCGACCGGGTCGTAGGCGTAGGTGTCCGCATACGTCTGGGCGGGGTCCTCACCGCCGAAGACGTACAGCCTGTCCTGGGCGACGGCGCCCGCGATGCCACTTCGCGGCGCGGGCATGGCCGGCCCGAAGCTCCAGGAGTCGGTCGTCGGGTCGTAGACCTCGAGCGCGTCGATCGGCCGCGCAAAATTGCCGATCCGCCCACCGGCGGCGTACAGTCGGTCACCGAGCGCCGCGAGCACGAAGTGGTCCCGCGCGACCTGGATCGGCGCGGCTTCCTGCCACGTCTCGGTGGCCGGGTCGAAGACCTCCACGACGGGCGTGTTCCGGGCGGCGATGCCGGCCACGACGTAGATTCGGCCGCCGACCGCCGCGACGCCAGGCGAGCTCCGCGCCGTCGGCAGGGCGGGGAGCTCCCGCCACGAGGCGGTCGTCGGGTCGTACTCGAGCGCGGCGTCGGTCGCGCGACCGTTCTCGTCGGCGCCGCCGAAGACGTAGATCCGACCATTGAGCGCGACTGCCCCCAGATGGTTGAGGCCGCGCGGCATCGGCGCCCGCGTCTCCCACGCCCCGCTCCAGGGATCCCACATCTCGACCACGCTCTGGGCCGCCCCCACCCCGCCGCCAAGGACGTACAGCCGGCCGTCAAGCTCGACGGCGGCGACCTCCGAACGGGGCGTCGGCATCTCCGGGCCGGACGTCCAGGTGCCCTGGGCACGCACGGGACCAGCGAGCACCATGCTCACCAGGGCCGCGAGCAGCATGGCGCCGATGCGCACGATCATCTGTTGCCTCCCTCGCGACCGAAGTTGTCCGGCGGGCGCCGTCTGTGACTGCCCGCCGCTCACCAGTCGATCGCCCCGAATGAGCCGTGTGCGATGCGGCGCGGCTCGGTCGAACCGTCGACGGCCACGACCCACAACCCACCGGTCCCATACACCGCCAGCCAAGCCCCGTCGGGCGACCAGGCCACGAGCGGCTCGTCTTCCTGGAGCGACGAGGCGCGCCGCCGGTCGGTCCCATCCGTACGAACCGTCCAGACGCTCCACGGCTCGCCGTGCGCGTAGGCGACGGGGACGGCGAAGAACGAGGCCAGGCGATCCATCGGGCCGGCATCGGCGGCGCCCGGACCGGCCCCGACCGCCACGAAGGCGATCCGCGTCCCATCCGGCGAGAAGCGTGGTCCCGCCAGCGCCGTGAACACGTCTCGACTGACCAGCTCGCGGGCCTGCCCGCCATCGGCCGGTCCGACCATCAGCGACTGGCCATTGACGTCGTCGTGCACGAACGCGACCGCCTGCCCGTCTGGCGAGACGTCGGGCGTGACGGCGTCGTCGAAGAGCGGCGTGCGCGTCCCGTCCGCGAGCCGCACGCGCTCGACGCGCGCGACCGGCTGCCGCCCTTCGAGGCCCTGATAGGAGAAGTACAGGTACTGCCCGTCCGGCGACCAGCGAGGCAGGTCAGCGACCGACCCGGGCCGGTCCCGCGGCACGGCCAGCTCGGCAGTCCCGCCGCCGGCCGGCGCGACGAAGATCTCGCCGCTACTGACCTGGTCACCCGCCGCCCGGTGGAACAGCCCGTAGGCCACCCGGCCGTAATCGGGGCTCCAGGCCACCGACGTGATCGTCTCGCTCTGCCCGGCCTGAACGACCTCTCGCGTCCGGCCCGTCGCCGGATCGACGACCGAGATGCCGCCCTGGAACGGTACGACGATCTGCCCGGCGACCGCGGCCGGCGCCGTCCGCCAATCCTCCGACAAGTCCCACCCGAGGGCGGCCAGCGCGAGCGCCAGTGACACGGCGCAGGCCACGTACAGCGACCAGGCCCGCCGCGGCGCATCGGTCCGTGCCGGCGGGCGGGCTCGCCCGTTGGTGGCTGAAGCCGGACCGGCCCGAGGGCTCGGGGCCGGCCGGGGTGGCGTCGCTAGGCGCTTCGCCACCGTTCCACCGCCCGCGGACCGCGTGTCTTCGAGATCGCCATGGTCATTCCTCTGCCTCTGGTCCGGCGCGACGACCGGCAGTCGGGCGGCAACCGGTGGCCGGGTAGGCCGGAGCCGAATACCTCGGGCCGCGGCGCGCGTTCGGGACCACCCGAACTGTATCACGCGTCGCGGCCCGGGGAGTCGGCGTTTCCACGGCGGCCGGTGGATCTTGGCGGGTGTCGCCGGCCGCCTCCGAAACGCCACGGGAGTCGCACGCCTGCATGGTATTCTTCTCACCAGACGACAAGCTCAGCGGCTACAGGATTCCCGTGTCCTCCACCCACCCGCAGACGCTCGGCTCCGACGTTCGATCCGATCCGAATCCCTGGGTCGCCCGCTCGTTCGCGCTCGCCATCGCGCTGGTGGTGGTGGCGTTCCTCGGCCTCCTCGTCTGGGGCCTGGGTCGGCGGGCGGCCGGTACGGTCGGCGTTGCCCCGATCCAGACGCGCCCGGCGCCCGACTTCGGACTCCCCCTGTTCGACGGCGGGACGTTCCGGCTCGGCGAACAGCGCGGCACGCCGGTGCTGATCAATTTCTGGGCGTCCTGGTGCGTCCCCTGCGAGGACGAGGCCGCCGCGCTCGAGCGGGCGTACCGTCAGTACGGCGACCGCGTCCAGTTCATCGGCGTCAACGTGCAGGACACCGACGCGAACGCCCGGGCGTTCCTCCGCCGCTTCGGCGTGTCCTACCCGAACGGCCGAGATGCCAGCGGCGAGGTCGCGGTCGAGTATGGGATGAGCGGCGTCCCGGAGACGTACTTCGTCGATCGGAACGGCACGCTCGTCCGCAAGTGGCAGGGGCCGCTCGACGACGAGCGGCTGCGCCAGTTCCTCGACGAGCTCGCCCGGTGACCGATCCGTTCGCCGCGATCGGCTTCGGCGTCGCGTTCGCGGCCGGCCTCCTGTCGTTCTTGTCCCCCTGCGTCGCCCCGATCGTGCCGGGTTACCTCTCGCTCGTATCGGGCGTGGCGATCGGCGCGACGGCCGGCGAGCGCCGCCAGACCGAGCGGGTGGTCATCGCCAGCATCCTCTTCGTCCTCGGCTTCTCGGCGGTGTTCGTGACGCTCGGGGCGCTGGCCGGGGCGGCGGGCGGGCTCCTCGACGGGCAGCGCGGCCTGCTGACTCGCCTCTCGGGCCTCGTGATGGTGGTGATGGGGCTGTTCGTGCTCGGGCTCGTCCGCGTCCCGCTCCTGTACCGCGAGCGGCGCTTCCACTTCATCGACCGCCCGTACGGTCCCCTGGGCACCGTCCTGATCGGCATGGCGTTCGGCTTCGGCTGGACGCCCTGCATCGGGCCGGTGCTCGCCTCGATCCTGCTCTACGCCGGGTCGGTCGAGACGGCGCAGGGCGGGGCCATCCTGCTGCTGGCCTACGCCGTCGGGCTCGGCGTGCCGTTCATCGCCGCCGCGATCGGCTACAGCCGGTTCGTCTCGACGCTCGGCTGGGTGCGCCGACGGCTGCCCCTGCTCAACGCCGTCAGCGGCGTCCTGCTCATCGGAATGGGGCTCCTGTTCGCCACGAACCAGGGGTACTACCTGGCCTACCTGAGCGCCAGCTCCCAGCGGCTGCTCGGCCCCCTGCTTCGCTGACGCCGCCGTGGAGGTCGCCGACGTCCTGATCGTCGCGATGCGCTGGCTGCACGCGGCCGCCGCGACGATCTGGATCGGCGCCGCGATCTTCGAGCTGTTCGTGGTGCTGCCGGCCTTCGACGGCGAGCCGCCGGCGCGCGTGCGCGACGCCGTCGACGGGGCGATGCGCGAGATCGTCCAGACCTCGCTGGTGGTGTTCCTCGTGTCGGGCGCGATCCTCACCTTCGAGCGGCTCTCGCGCGGCGCGGCCGGCTCGGTGTACGTCGGCCTGCTCGGGCTGAAGCTCGCCCTCGCGATCGCGATGTTTCAGCTCGCGTTTCGCTTCCGCCACGCGGAGGGGCGCCGCCGCATCCTCGGCCTGCGCTGGGTGAGCGGGCTCGGGCTGGCGATCGTCTTCCTCGCCGTCACCCTCAAGTGGGTGTACGAGCGGGCGCTGCTGCCCTGACATCCTCGCGGCAACGTCGCGTGCGCTTGAGACGCTGCGCTTCGAGCATGGCGAGACGCCCGAGTTGCGGACCCTGAAGCGACTGGAAGACCACTTCTGCCGGCATGGCGCAGGGCATCCGCTCCACCCACCACCCGACCGGCCGTTCCCGCGTCCGCCGCCAGGATCGGCGACGGGGACGGCTCGTAGTGGTGGACGCGATCAGCAGTGCAATCCTGTTACTGTCGAAGTGGAGCGAGACGTGCATCCGAAATTTGCCGAACCCGACCTACCCGAGGCGATGAAAGGGATCGACCAAAGTGGTACCTGGTTGGCTTTTCGTGGTCGCCGGTTGGCTTTTCGTGGTCGCCGGTTGGCTTTCGGTGGTACCGGAATCGCGCGTACCAGGAGGCGATTGGGTTCGTTTCCCAAATAGCGGTGTCTTCGGGACCGGGCTCGCACGACGACGACGACGTGGGCCGGGATACCGGGGCGGCGCGCGGCAGGGGTAACGGTGCGGGAGGGTCCAGTCGCGATGCGCGGAACGACGCGGCGATGCTGAAGGGCGGGATGGGCGAGGTGGCGGCGGATCGGGGCCATGCGGTCCTCGGAGGCGGGCTGGGAGAGTAGCTTTCCAAGGTACTACCCGTCAGCACGCCGCGTGCACACCCGAGGCGGCGGGAGGGGAGATCGGTCGATCATCGGCACGGAGAGATCCTTCGCAAGTCTACGACTTGCTCAGGATGCCACGACAGCTATCGGCAGCGCTGGCTCTGGATGACCAGACAGTTACCGGTGGCAGCAACCTGCCTCCGTGTTGCTGAGTCCGCCACCCTCATAAACTGAGGGCATTGATGTGAGCCTGTACCTGACGCTGTTTCGGCTGAGCCTCCAGGAAGCGATCCAGTACCGCGTCGAGTCGGCGATCTACTTCCTGTACGACGTGCTGCCGCCGATCATGATGGCGTTCGTCTGGCTCACGGCGTACGAGGGGCAGGAGAGCGTCGCGGGGTTCAGCCTGTCCCAGATGCTCGTCTACACCGTCGGCGTGATGATCCTGCGGGCGATGCTAACCGCTCACGTCGAGTGGGCGATCGACCACGAGGTGCGGCAGGGCATCCTCTCGACGTACCTGGTCAAGCCGATCAACGTCTGGGCCCAGTGGTTCGTCAGCGAGCTGGCCTGGAAGATGGTCCGCGGGATGCTGATCGCGCCGGTCCTGCTCGGCTGCCTGATCTGGCTCGGGGGGGAGCTGGCGCTCCCGCCGCTCGACGCGGGGCGCATCGCGCTCCTGGTGGTCAGCCTGGTGCTCGCCTACCTGGTCTGCTTCACCCTGAAGCTTTGCCTCGGCATGCTCACGTTCTGGACAACCGACATCAACGGGATCATGACGCTGTATGAGGTCGTCGTGGCCGTCTTCGGCGGCGTCCTGGTGCCGCTGGCGCTGCTGCCAGCGCCGCTGTACGCGGTCGCGTTGGCGCTGCCGCTGCGGGCAATCTACGACGTTCCGCTCACGATCGTCCTCGGGCGGCTGGACGGCCCGGCGCTCTGGTGGAGCCTCCTGTCGCAGGTGGCGTGGCTCGTCGTCCTGGCGCTGCTGGCCCGATACCTCTGGCGGCACGGCCTGCGGCGCTACGAGGCGGTGGGCGGATGAGGACCGAGGGTTGGGGGGCCGCTCTTGCCACGCTGCGGCGCTATGGACGGGTGTTCGGCGCCTGCGTCCGCAACTGCCTGGCGCGCGAGCTGGAGTTCCGGAGCAGCTTCCTCTTCAGCGCCGTGTCGACGGCGATCTGGGCGGTCCTGTCGATCGTCCTGGCCGGGCTGGTGTTCGGGAACGTCCGCGAGATCCGCGGCTGGGACATGGACCGAATGTTCATCGTGACCGGGTCATTCTTGATCGTCGAGAGCCTGCTGTCGACGCTGTTCCAGCGGAACATGCAGAAGCTGTCGGAGCTGGTGAACAAGGGCGAGCTGGACTTCGTCCTGATCAAGCCGATCTCGAGCCAGTTCCTCGTCTCGATCCGCTACCTCGACTTCGGCGACCTGCCGACGACCGTCGTCGGCCTGTTCTACGTCGGGCTGGGCGTCCAGCGACTCGGGCTCCAGCCCGGCCCGGTCGAGGTCGGCCTGTACGGGCTGCTGCTGCTCTGCGCGCTGGCGTCGTTCTACGCGCTCTGGTTCATGACGGTGACGCTGGTGCTGTACACCGGGCGCATCGAGAACATCGCGGCGATCATGGGCTCGATCGTGCCGCTGGCGCGCGTCCCGACCGACGTCTTCCGCGGAGCGGCGAAGCCGCTGCTGGTGTACGTCGTCCCGGTCGCCGCGATCTCGACGCTGCCGTCCGAGGCGCTGCTTGGCGTCCTCGAGCCGACGATGGCGCCGTACCAGGTCGGGCTGGCGCTCGTGCTGCTCTGGGCGTCGCACCGTTTCTGGCACTTCTCGCTCCGCCGCTACTCCAGCGCGAGCAGTTGAGTCGGGGCGCGAGCCGCCGCCTGACTCGTACATCGGCCGGTGGTCGGCCGATACGCTGACGGAGCCGGCGCCACCACTCCTGGCCGGGTCCTCCCGGGCGTACACTCTCTTGTATGTCCTTCCAGGTGCGGACCGGCTCCGGGCAACGATCGATCAGCGATGATCCGGTAATGCGCGGCCGGGCGTCGCCGCGCCGGCTCCGCCGCGTCCTCGTCGGGGCGGCGGTCGTCGTCCTCCTGCTCGTCGCGCTGCTCGCGGCGACTCACCCCGGGCGGGTGGCCGTCAAGAGCCTCCTGTTGCTGCCGTCGGCGATCGAGGCGATCCCGGTCGATCCGCTCAGGTACGTCACGCCGTCGCCGCGACGCGAGTCGTTCGCCTACGACTACGCCGCCGGCACCGTCGAGGGCGACATCTACGCCCCGGGGACCGAGGGTCGCCACGGCGCGCTGATCCTGATCCTCGGCGCCCGCCCGCTGGATCGGGACGAGCCGACGCTGGTCCGCTTCGCGGAGGGGCTGAGCCGGGCCGGGGCGGCGGTGATGATCCCGGCCTCCTCGGCGCTGGCGACCGGCCGCGTGCTGCCGGAGGAAGTCGACGCCGTCGTGCGGGCCGTCGAGCTGCTGCGGGCGCGCGACGACGTCGACCCGGACCGGATCGGCATCCTGGGCTTCTCGGTGGGCGGCTCGGTCGCGGTCGTCGCCGCCGGCGACCCGCGCCTCGCCGGCAGGCTCGCGTTCGTCAACGCCTTCGGGTCGTACAGTGACAGCCGCGACCTGGTCCGGGCCGTCGCGACGCGCAGCCTGGCCTACGCCGGCATCGACGAGCCGTGGGAGCCGCACCCGCTGACGGTCTGGGTGCTCGCCCGCCAGCTCGCCGACACGCTGCCGGACCCGACCGACCGCGAGATCCTGGACCGCATCTACCTTCAGGAGGACGCGACGGCTCGCGACGAGGTGGACCGGATGACGCCGGTCGGGCGCGCGGCGCTTGGGCTGCTCGACGGCCTGCCGCCGGCCGAGGCCGAGGTGGCGCTGGCGATGCTGCCCGAGGCGACGCAGGAGCGGCTGCGCGGCATCTCGCCGAGCCTGGCGCTCGACCGGGTGACGGCGCGCCTGTTCATCATGCACGACCTCGGCGACCACTTCATCCCGTATACGGAGTCGCGGCGGATGGCCCAGCAGGCCCCGCCGGCGATCCTGGGCCGCTACACCGAGTTTGGCCTGTTCGATCACGTCATGCCGAACAAGTCGCTGGCGTCGGTCGAGTTCCTGGTGGAGCTGGGGAAGCTGGTCCGCCAGTTGTATCTGGTGCTGCTGTACGTGCTGTAGTGACGCGTGGCGCGCGCCCTGCAATAACGGGCCGGTGCTGAGCTAAGCTAGTAGGCGACAGTCCGGTCGGCCCGGACCTCGCAGGCGGCCCGTACCGTCCGGACGTGAAGCCCAGCGCGGGAGGGCGTGCGTGAGCGTCGTTGCGATCATCCTGGCAGGTGGACAGGGAGAGCGGCTCTCCGTCCTCTCGGTCAAGCGTGCGAAGCCGGCCGTCCCGTTCGCCGGCAAGTACCGAATCATCGACTTCGCCCTGTCGAACTGCATCAACTCCGGCATCTTCCACGTCGCCGTACTCACCCAGTATCGGCCCCACTCGCTCCACGACCACATCGGCGTCGGCAAGCCGTGGGACCTGGACCGGGCGCGGGGGGGGATCCGGCTCCTCCAGCCGTACCTCGGCCGGCGCGAGTCGGACTGGTACAAGGGCACGGCCGACGCCGTCTTCCAGAACCTGCCGATGATGGCGGACTGGAAGATGGACTACACCCTCGTCCTGTCCGGTGATCACATCTACAAGATGGATTACCGGAAGATGATCGACTTCCACCGCGAGAACCGCGCCGACGTCACGGTGGGGGTGGTGGAGGTGCCGATCGAGGAGGCGCACCGCTTCGGCACGCTGATCGTCGACGACAACGGCCGGGTCGTCGAGTGGGACGAAAAGCCGCCGCAGCCGCGCAGCAACCTGATCTCGATGGGCATCTACGTCTTCGATCCGGACCTGCTCTGGGACCGGCTGTCCGAGGATGCCCGGATGCGCGGCTCGGCCCATGACTTCGGCAAGGACGTGATCCCGCGGATGGTGAACGAGGACCGCGTCTTCGCCTATCACTTCAAGGAGTACTGGCAGGACGTCGGGACGATCGCGTCGTACTGGGAGTCGAACATGGGGCTGCTGAACGAGCCGCCCGCGTTCGACCTGTACGACTACGACTGGGTCATTCACACCAAGAGCGAGGAGCGCCCGCCGGCCCGCGTCCACGGCGAGGCGTGCGTGAACAACAGCCTGATCTCGCACGGCTGCAACATCCTCGGCACGGTCGAGCATTCGGTCCTCTCGCCGGGCGTGTACGTCGCCCCGGGGGCCGTCATCCGCGACTCGATCGTCATGACCGACACGATCGTCGGCCGCGACGCGGTCGTGGACTGCTCGATCCTCGACAAGGAAGTGATCGTCGGGGCCGGCGCCCACGTCGGCTACGGGGACGACAAGACGCCGAACCGGATGGAGCCGAAGAATCTGTCGACCGGGATCACCGTGATCGGCAAGCGGGTCCGCATCCCGCCGGGGTTGCGGCTCGGGCGCAACGTGCGCGCGGATGCCGACGTGATCGAGTCGGACTTCGAGCACGCGCTGCACGTCGAGGGCATCATCCCGAGCGGCGAGACGATCCTGGCCCCGAGCCGCCGCGAGGCGGCCCGGCCGCGCACCCGGACGGCGTAGAGCGCGCCCCCTCACCCCGCCCCTTCCCTCCCCAGGAGGCTTTCCATGCCTCAGTCCTTCGCCGGCAAGGTCAACGCCCCGGACTTCCCCGCCGACCTCGACTGGTTGAACGCCGAGCGGCCGCTCAGCCTGCGCGACCTGCGCGGCAAGCTGGTCCTGCTCGATTTCTGGACCTTCTGCTGAATCAACTGCCTCCACGTCCTTCCGCAGTTGCGGAAGCTCGAGAAGAAGTACGACCGCCGGCTGGCCGTCGTCGGCGTCCACTCGCCCAAGTTCATCTCCGAGCGCGAGACCGAGAGCGTCCACCAGGCGATCAAGCGCCTGAACGTCGGGCACCCGGTCGTCAACGACAAGGACTTCCGAGTCTGGCAGGAGTACGCCGTCCGCGCCTGGCCGACCCTGATGTTCATCGACCCCGAGGGGAAGGTCATCGGCAAGCACGAGGGCGAGTTCCCTTACGAGGCGTTCGACCGCCTGATCGGCGACATGCTGGCCGAGTTCGAGGCGGCGGGGCAGATCGACCCCCGCCCGATCCCCGGCGCCTACGGCGACCTGACCGCGACCGAGGCGCCCACGCCGCTCCGGTTCCCCGGCAAGGTGCTGGCGGACGAGGCGAGCGGGCGGCTGATCGTCTCCGACACCGGTCACAACCAGATCGTCGTCGCCGACCTGGACGGCACGGTCCGGCGGGTGATCGGGAGCGGCGAGGAGGGCCTGGTCGACGGTCCGGCCGGCGCGGCGCGCTTCTACCAGCCGCAGGGTGTCGCGCTCGAGGGGGACACCCTGTATGTCGCGGATACGGAGAACCACGCCATCCGGGCAGTGGACCTCGCGACGGGCGACGTGGCGACGCTGGCCGGCACCGGCGAGCAGCTCATGGGCGAGCGCGTCGGCGGCCCGGCCCGCCGCACGCCGCTCAGCTCGCCCTGGGACTTGACGATCCTCGACGGCGTGCTCTACATCGCGATGGCCGGGACGCATCAGATCTGGTCGATGCGGCTCGGCGAGACCTGGATCGGGCCGCACACCGGCAACGCGGCCGAGGCGCTGCGCGACGGCCCGCTGCTGGCCGCCTCGATGAACCAGCCGAGCGGCATCACCCACGACGGCGAGCGGCTGTACGTCGCCGACAGCGAGGCGAGCGCGATCCGCGCCATCACGCCCGGCCCGGACGGCTTCATCCGCACGATCGTCGGCGAGGGGCTGTTCGAGTTCGGCGATCAGGATGGGATCGGGCCGAAGAACGTGCGGCTCCAGCACCCGCTCGGCGTCGCCTGGCACGCCGGCACGCTCTACGTGGCCGATACCTACAACCACAAGATCAAGCGGCTTGACCCGACCACCGCCGAGTGCCGGACCTGGCTCGGCGGCGGTGAGGCGGCCCTCCGCGACGGGTCCGCTCGCGAGGCCCGCTTCGGCGAGCCGAGCGGCGTCTCGGTCGCGGCCGGGCGCCTCTACGTGGCCGACACGAACAATCACGCCGTCCGCGTCGCCCGCCTCGACGACAGGATGGTCGAGACGCTGGAGCTGCGCGGCTTGGCGCCGCCGGACCCGGCAGCCTAGGAGCGGGCGCTACGATGCCCGGCCGGCGACGACGATCGCGAGGAGGCGGCAATGACGACGGGATGGTCGGCGGAAGGAGCGGCGCTGCTCGACGTGCTGCGCGGGCGAGCGACCGTTGAGGAGGCCGCCGGGCGTCCACCAGCTCCGCGACGGTCAGGCCGGCCCGCCCGGCGGCACTACCTGGC
>JALYGH010000258.1 GCA_030777205.1 Chloroflexota bacterium | reverse complement strand
TTCGGGCGCACGCTGACCGTCGACTTCAAGTTCCAGGAGAACAAGGAGTACATCCGGCGGGTCCTGGAGCAGCAGCGCGGCATTCGCGAGCTGCCGCTCGACGGCGGGCCGAACTGGATGAAGAAGGACCAGCTCCCGAGCGACTGGCCGTCGTACGCCTACGAGGCGACGGTCAATGCGGACGGCCCGCCGTCCGAGGAGATCGTCGATCGGCAGCGTCGCGAGCACGAGCGCACCGAGCGCCCGGGCAACGACCTGCTCGAACGCGCCCGCGACCTGGCGGTCCAGATGCGCGGCGGCAAGGGTTAGGAGGGCAGGATGCAACATCAGGTGATGCTGGACAAGCTGAGCGAGTTCTTGATGGTCGAGCAGGGCGGCCTGGAGCTGTACCGGGTAGCCGCGTCCCGCTGCACCGATCCGAACATGAAGGCCCGGTACGAGGAGTTCGGGCGCGAAACGGCGCACCACCGCGAGGTACTGATCCGCCTGATCGAGCAGTTGGGCGGGGATCCGAGCTACGTCAGCCCGACGGCGCGGGTCGCGCAGTTCAAGGCCGCCAAGCTGCTCGAGTCCAGCAACTGCATCGGCGGCCTCGGCCAGCAAGAGATCGAGCTGAACGACCTCGAAAACGTCTTGCTGGCCGAGACGAAGGATCACGCGGACTGGCACCTGCTCGAGGAGCTGGCGAAGCAGATGGCCGACCCGGGCGTCATGCAGACGCTCGAAGAGGGAGCCAAGCAGATGCTCGGGATGACCCCGGGCGGCCTGAGCCTGGACGAGATGCGCCGGGCGGTCCAGGCCGCGGTCGACGAGGTGGAGTCCGAGGAGGACGAGCACCTGGCCTGGGCGCGCGAGACGCTGACCCGGATGAGCCTGCTGATGGCGATGGAGGGGCCGGCGCCGTCGCCGGAGCGCTGGCGGCGGGTGATCAGCAACCCGATGACGCCGATCGAGCAAATCCACCCGGCGCCGATGACCGGCGACCCCGACCTGCTGCCGCCCTCGAAACAACCGATGTGGCAGGAGAGCCCGCCGGTCCGGCTGGCGAGACAGGCGTAGCCGCGTCCGAGGGCTGCGAACGGGCGGGGGCGGTGACCGATCCCCGCCCGTTCCTCGTGTCCGCGCCAACGTCGAGCCACCAGGCCGAGCGGCTACTCGCCGCTCGCCCCGTCGCTCGGGTACGGTTCGTGCGCCGACGGCCGAACGGCAGTCGTTCGCCGAGGAGCCGACGTGATGCTACGCCACCCGGACCAGCGCCGCGCGCACCGACGCGGCGCGCGCCAACGACTGACCCGACCGAGAGGAGCATCTCCGATGCTGATCGGCGCCGTACTCGTCCTCGTCGTCATGGCCGCCGTCGCGGCCGCCTGCTCGCAGTCCCCGACGTCCGCGGGCGGGGGCGGCGGCGGGAACGAAGTCACCACCCCGTCCGGCCTGAAGTACACCGACGTGAAAGAAGGCACTGGCGCCCAGCCGCGGCCCGGCCAGACGGCCGTCGTTCACTACACGGGCTGGCTGCTCGACGGGACGAAGTTCGATAGCTCGAAGGATCGCGGCCAGCCGTTCTCGTTCCCGCTCGGCCAGGGACGGGTCATCAGGGGTTGGGACGAGGGTGTGGCGACGATGAAGGTCGGCGGCGTACGGCGACTGACGATCCCGCCGGACCTTGCCTACGGCGCGCGGGGCGCGGGCGGGGTGATCCCGCCGAACGCGACCCTGACCTTCGAGGTCGAGCTGCTCGACATCAAGTAGGTGGCCGTCCCGGACTCCTACCCGCACATGGCCCGGAGCGATGGCGAGGCAGCCGTCGACGCCAAAGTGGTCCATCTCCCCGCTGCGCGGCCAAGTCGGGGGCGTGCGGGCCGGCGGACGGGCTCGCCGGTGGATCGAGGGGGCGCCGATAGATGACCCAGGGCGACGCGCGAGTTGTCGAGCTCACCCTGAGCCGGCCGGACCCCGCCGGGGGCGACGTGGCGGGCCTCGTCAACCTGGGCAACATGACACACGCGTATCCTGTCGAGGTCGGCGACGCCGCGGCCACCCGGATCCACTTCCTGGACGGGTCGCACGTCGACGTGAAGGAAACGCTCGCCGAAGTGGCCCGCCTCATGGGCATCACCATGCGCCGACCGCGGCGGCTGCGCTGGACGGACCTGGCCGGCCGCTCCAACCCCGCCAGGGCCTTGCGGAGCGGCCCGACAAGTCCGCCGGGGGAGGACGCGGGGCGCCCGCCGCGAGCAGACGAGGGTAGCCCCCCGGCCGCCGACCGGAGCGATGAGAGCGAGGAGTGAACCGATGGCCCGCCATGTCGCCAGGTGGTGGCACGAGGCCACACCTCCTCGCCTCGACCTGGCCGGTACGCTGAGCGTGCGAGGAATGTGGCCGGGAAGGCGATCCGATGGCGTTGAGGGACGGGAGTTGACGGCTGCCCTGCACGGTTGTGACGGGATCGCGGCACTATCTTCGTAGCAGGAGATCGCCTGCCGCCGACTTCGACCGCAATGGCGCGGCTGAGGAGGGCTCAATGGCTGAGTCGACGAGGAGTCATCGTGCTTCCGCTGCCAGGTCGCGCGGGGCGGGACGCCCGCTCCGCGCGGTCCGGCTGGATGCGATGCTGACGCTCCGCGAACTGGCGCTGGTGTCGGGTGTGGCACCCCGCCTGATCTGGGCGATCGAGGCCGGCCGGGCGACCCCGGACGCCGACGACGTCCGCAGGATCTGCGTGGCGTTGAGCGTCAGTCCGCTGGATGTCGCCGACTTCCGCCGCGCGATCGACGTCCAGGCCACGGCGTCCTAATCCGGGATCCCACGGGCGCGCTCGAGCAGCAGGCGACGTGGCGTGCCAGCGCGAGCGTCTAGCTCCAGCCGCGGGCGCGGACCCAGGCGACGCCGAGCCCCCACGCCAGCCAGAGCGACACGATCCACGGCGCCGACTCCATGCCGAGGGCGCGCCCGAAGCTCAGCGTGAACCCGACGAGCAGGAAGAGCGTCACCAGGAACAGCAAGCGCAGCGAGCTCAGGACGGCCTCCTCTCCGCGGGGGCTGGGTAGATCATAGCCCGCCGCGGGCGCTGCCTCCGTCGGTTCCCCTCCGCCATTGGAGGGCAATCGACAGAGACAGCCGCCCGCCGGGCGACTACGCCTGTTCCGCGGCTACCGCACCCCGGCTGCCTCGGCGGGATGTGCCGCCTTCGCGGCCCGAACCTGCTCCAGGAACAGGCGGTGGAGGCGGTCGTCGGCGGTCAGCTCCGGGTGGAAGCACGTCACGAGCAGGTTATCCTGCCGCGCCGCCACGATCGTGCCATCGTCCAGGGCCGCGAGCGCCTCGGCGCCGTCGCCGACGCCGCGGATGGCCGGGGCACGAATGAAGACCGCCCGGAACGGACGCTCGCCCAGCCCCGCCACGCTGAGGTCGGCCTCGAAGCTCTGGAGCTGGCGCCCGAAGGCGTTGCGCTCGACCGTCAGGTCCATCGTCCCGAGCAGCGGCTGGTCCAGCCCGCCGATGTCGCGGGCCAGCAGGATCGTCCCGGCGCAGGTGCCGTAGATCGGGAAGTCCCGGGCGGCGAGCGCCCGCAGCGGCTCGAGCAGGTCGTACGCGACCAGCAGCTTGCCGATCGTCGTGCTCTCGCCGCCGGGGATGATCAGCCCGTCGAGCCCGTTCAGGTCGGACGCGAGGCGGACCTCGCGCGCCCGCGCCCCGAGGCGTTCGAGCATCGCGACGTGCTCGGCGAAGGCGCCCTGGAGGGCCAGGACGCCGATCGTCAGGTCGGAGAAATCACCCGTCATCAGGATTAACGTCCTCACCACCCGCGCGGGGCCATCAGCTCCCGCTCGGGGATGGCGCCAAGCTCCAGGCCCGGCATCGCCGCGCCGAGCCCCTTCGAGACCTCGGCGACGATCTTCGGCTCGCGGAAGTGGGTCGTTGCCTTGACGATCGCGGCGGCCGTCGTGGCCGGGCTCTCGCTCTTGAAGATGCCGGAGCCGACGAACACGCCCTCGGAGCCGAGCTGCATCACCAGCGCCGCGTCGGCCGGGGTGGCGACGCCGCCCGCGCAGAACAGCACGACCGGCAGCCGGCCGGCCTGGGCCACCTCGCGGACCAGCTCGTACGGCGCGCCGAGCCGCTTCGCCTCGGCCATCCACTCCTCCGGGCCGAGCGTCGTCAGGCGCTTGATCCCGCCGACGATCTGGCGGAGGTGGCGGACCGCCTCGACGATGTTGCCGGTGCCCGGCTCGCCCTTCGAGCGGATCATCGCCGCGCCCTCGCCGATCCGGCGGAGCGCCTCGCCGAGGTCCCGCGCCCCGCAGACGAAGGGCACCTTGAAGTCGTGCTTGTTGATGTGGAACTCCTCGTCGGCCGGGGTGAGCACCTCCGACTCGTCGATGTAGTCCACGCCGAGCGCCTCGAGCACCTGGGCCTCGACGAAGTGCCCGATCCGCGCCTTGGCCATGACCGGGATGCTGACCGCCTCCATGATCCGCTCGATCAGCTCCGGCGGACTCATCCGCGCCACGCCGCCATGGGCCCGGATCTCGGCCGGGATCCGCTCGAGGGCCATCACGGCGCACGCCCCGGCATCCTCGGCGATGCGCGCCTGCTCCGGCGTGACGACGTCCATGATGACGCCGCCCTTGAGCATCTGAGCCAGGCCCTTCTTGACCGTAAACGTCGCTTCCTGCACGCGGCCCCTCCCTGTGGCGCGTCGATGTTGGGGACGCGCCAGCCTAGCCACCGGTGTACAGAAGGGAAGTGGTTATGGACAAGAGCCAATCTCATGCAGGATGATAAGACCAATTCCCCGACGGGGAAGCAGGCGTGTCGGGGACAGCGCTGGGTCGACTCTCGCATCATCCTGTCGACTCTCGCATCATCGCAAGTGAGCCCGACTCCGGTGTCATCCTGAGCAAGTCGTAGACTTGCGAAGGATCTCCCAGGGACTGGAGGACGAGATCCTTTGGCAGGCTCCATCTGCCTCAGGATGACACGCGAGTCGAGCGCAGCAGCCGAAGCACCCCCTCCTTGCCTGCGGGAGTGGAGCGACATGGCCCACGCGCTGGCGATCACGCTCAACGAGCACGGGACGCGCACGCTGCAGCAGCAGCTCTACACGCGGCTGCGCGACGACATCCTCGCCCGCCGGCTTCGGCCGGGCGAGCGAATGCCGGCCACCCGCGCCCTGGCCGCCCAGCTCGCCATCTCGCGCACGACGACCGTCCTGGCCTACGAGCAGCTCCTGGCCGAGGGCTACCTCGAGGCGCGGCAGGGCTCCGGCACGTTCGTCTCACGAGAGCTGCCGGACGAGGCGCTGGCGGCGGCGGTGGCGCGCGACGAACGGGCCGTCGGGCGAGCCGGCCGCGTGGTCGAGGACGACGGGACGGAGGACATCGACGGCCCCGACCCCCAACGGCCGACCGGTACGACGACGCCGGGCGACGCGCCCGAGTCGCGTCGCCTCTCGCGCTGGGGGGCGAACCTGGCCGAGACCCGGGGGCAGCTCTGGCGCGCCGACGGCACGGCTGCCGAACGGTTCGGCCCGGCGCCGTTCGACTTCCGACCGGGACGGCCTGACTGGGACGCGTTCCCGCGCGAGCTGTGGAGTCGGCTGGCGGCACGACGCGTACGCGGCGACTCGGCCAGCCTGGCGACGTACGGCGACCCGGCCGGCTACGGTCCGCTCCGCGAGGCCATCGCCCGCCACCTGGCCCACTCGCGCGGCGTCCGCTGCGACGCCGAGCAAGTGGTCGTCGTCAACGGCTCGCAGCAGGGCGTGGACCTGCTCGTGCGGCTCTGGCTCGACCCGGGCGACCGCGCCGCTCTCGAAGACCCCGGCTACCAGGGGGCAGCGCTCGCCCTGCGCGCCCAGGGGATGCGGGTGGTGCCCATTCCCGTCGACGACGACGGCCTGGACGTCGCTGCCCTCCCCGCCCCGGACGCCCCGGACGCCCCGCGCCTCGCCTACGTGACGCCCTCGCACCAGTACCCGACCGGCGCGACGCTGACCCTGCCGCGCCGATTGCGCTTGCTGGAGTGGGCGGCCCGCCGGGGCGCGCTCGTCGTCGAGGATGACTACGACAGCGAGTTCCGCTACTCCGGCCGCCCGCTCGAGTCGCTCCAGGGGCTCGACCGGGCCGGGGTCGTGGCC
>JALYGH010000257.1 GCA_030777205.1 Chloroflexota bacterium | reverse complement strand
GTGACACTCTTCCTCGCCGCCGCGCTGCTCTCGCTGCTCGCGACCGAGTACCTGCGCCTGAGCCTGCGCGAGCTGCGGACGCTGATCGTCGAGCCGGTGCTGTTCTTCTTCCTGCTGCGCGCCACCGTGCGCACCCCGGTCGATGCCGGCCACCTGGTTGATGTCCTGACCGTCGTGGCGACGGCGGTGGCCGCGCTGGCAATCGCCCAGTTCTTCGTCGGCGGGGCCGTGACGGAGGTGCAGGGCGTCCGGCGGGTCCACGGCACCTACACCTCGCCGAACCACCTGGCCCTGCTGCTCGCGGCCGGCGTGCTCGCCGCCGGTATCGGGCTGACGGTCGCACCGGTCGAGCGATTGGCCGGCCGGCTCGATCCGACCCGCGGGACGGCGCTGGTGCGGGTGCAGCTCTGGCAGGCGGCCCTGGAGCTGATCCGCGAGCAGCCGCTGCTCGGCATCGGGCTGGACAACTTCCTGTACCGCTACGCCGAGCGGCTGCCGCCGACGATCGGGATCGAGCCGAACCTGTCCCACCCGCACAACCTGGTGCTCCAGTTCTGGCTCCAGCTCGGGCTCCTCGGCGTCGTCGCGCTCGGCTGGCTGCTCGTCTCGGTGGTCCGTGCTCTGTGGCCGCACGTCGGGAAGACGACGCCGCCGGTGGGGCGGGTGCTGGCGGTCGGGGCGCTGGGAAGTCTGGTGAACTTCCTGGCCCATGGCTCGGTCGATAACAGCTACTTCCTCGTCGATATGGCGTTCATCTTCTGGCTGACGGCCGCCGTCGCGGGCGTGCTCCCGTCGCGTCAATCGACGCCTGACCCGCATCTCCCTGCTGATGTACAATCTCGATCTGCCGCGCCGACGTAACGGAGGCCGGCCCGTGTGGCACATCGGCCACGCACACGCCCGCCTGAGGAGGCGACACGTGAGAGCGTCGGCCAGCATCGTGGCCACGTCCGACCAGGTCAGTCGGCGCACCCCCGGCTGCGAACGTGGGGCGCACCGCCGGCCGGCCCCGACGCGGGGCGCGCGATGAGTCTGGCCACCGGAGCTGGTGCCGCCGATCGGTGGGGCCGCCAGGATGATTCGTCAGGGAGGCTGACGGTCGGCGGCGTCGGCGGCCTCGTCGGTGCACTTGGCCTGGCGGCGCTCGTGGCCGGGCTCCCGATCGAGGTGATGCCCGGGGTCGTCGGTGGCGCCATGCTGCTCGTCGGCATCGTGGTCTCGCCGATCGTCGGCCTGTACGCCCTGCTGGTGGCGATCCCATTCTCGCCGACGTTCGGGATCGAGGACGCGTCCTTCTCGATCTCGGCGTTCGAGCCGCTCGCCACGCTCCTGCTGCTATTCTGGCTCGGGCGCGGGGTCATCCGACGCGAGATCGCGCTGCCGCGTGGGGGGCTGTTCGGCGCGCTGTTCGGGCTGCTGGTCGTCCTGCTCATCGCCGCCGGCCAGGCCTGGAGCTTCCCGCTGGCGCTCAAGGAGACCCTCAAATGGGTCCTGCTGGTCGTCGCCTTCATCATCACCGGCGCGTGCGTGCGCGGCGAGCGGGCGATCCGCGGGCTCCTCGCCGCGCTGTTGCTCGCCGGCGCCGGGCAGGCGTTCATGGGCGTCGTCCAGTTCGCCGCCGGTTTCGGGCCGCCGACGTTCGCGATCGGCGGGTTCATGCGCGCCCATGGCAACTTCGGCCAGCCGAACCCGTTCGCCGGCTACCTCGGTACGATCCTGCCGCTGGCCGTGATGATGGCGACGATCCCGCACCCCGGGCGGTTCCGCGCGATCACGACGGGCTCGGCCGCCGTCATCGGCCTCGGGATCGTCCTCAGCATGTCGCGGGGCGCCTGGCTCGGGTTGATGATCTCATTCGCCGTCATGGCGCTCGTCTGGGGGCCGCGGACGCGGCGCCTGGTCGTCCCGACGGTGGCCGCGTCGCTGGTGTTCGTGGCCCTGGCCCTGATGGGCGTCCTGCCGCCAATCCTGGCCAATCGGGTCACGTCGGTGACGAACAACTTCGGAGTGTTCGACGTGCGCCAGGTGGAGCTCACGCCGGAGAACTTCGCCGTCGTCGAGCGGATGGCGCACTGGCAGGCGGGATGGGAGATGTTCGTCGACGAGCCGCTGCTCGGCGTCGGCCCCGGCAACTATCCGGCCGTGTACGAGGCGTACTACATCCGGCCGTGGCGCGAGCCGCTCGGCCACGCCCACAACTATTACCTGAACATGGCCGCCGAGGCCGGGCTGACGGGGCTGTTCGCGCTGCTCGTCGTCCTGTTCCTTGCATTTCGGACGCTCCTGCGCCGCTACCGGGCCATCGGACGCCCCGACATGGTCCATGATGCGGGGCTGGACGCCCCGCCACGGCCGTCGGGGGCCCTGTCACGGCCGTTCGCGCGGGCGCTGGCGGTCGGCTTGCTCGGCAGCCTGGTCGTGGTCTGCACCCACAACCTGTTCGACAACCTGCTCGTACACGGCGTAGGAATCCAGATCGGGATCCTGCTCGGGCTCATTGGAGGCGTGACTACCCGGTGACTGACTATTCGGCGACCCGGAAGCCCCTGGAGCGGCCGACCATGCTGGCGATCGGTCCCGCCACGGACGCGGGCGGCGATGGCGACTCCGTGCCGGACCCGCTGGCGAAGAAGTTCCTGAACGTCCGAACGCTCATCTCGTTCGCGATCGGGCTGGCCGTGCTGGGGATCATGTTCCGCCAGGTGGACGTGAACGTGGACCAGATCGTCGCGCGATTGAAGACGATGGACCTGGGCTACTTCGTGGCGGCGCTCCTGCTCTACTACACGACGTTCGTGATCCGAGCGCTCCGCTGGCGCAAGCTGCTCGAGAACGTCGGGTACGGCGAGGGCAGCCCGGTGGTGCTGCCACCGGTGCGCGGCATCGCCCAGATCGTCATGCTGTCGTGGTTCGCCAACTGCATCGTGCCCGCCAAGCTCGGCGACGCGATCCGCGCCTGGCTGCTGAAACGCGAGGCGGGGGTCTCGTTCTCGAAGACGTTCGGGACGATCCTGGCCGAGCGGATCATCGACATGCTGATCCTGTTCGTCCTGCTGGTCGGATCGGTGCTGCTGGCGTTCCACGGCGCCCTGCCGGCCGTGATCCTGAGCATCATGCAGGTCGGCATCGTGCTGGCCGGCGTCGTGGTGGTCGGGCTGCTGGCGATGCGCAAGCTGGGCGGGCACATCGAGCGGCTGATCCCGAAGCGCTTCCGCGCCCAGTACGCCCTCTTCGAGGAGGGCACGCTCGGCTCGTTTCAGGCGCTCCCGCTCGTCCTGGCCTACTCCGTCGCCGGTTGGGCAATCGAGGCGGGGCGCCTCTTCCTGGTGTGCCTCGCGCTCGGGTTGACCGGCCTGTCGCCGGCAATCGTGCTGTTCGTGGCGCTCGCCTCGGCCCTGCTGACGACGCTGCCGGTGACGCCGGCCGGCCTGGGCTTCGTCGAATCGGCGATCGTCGGCATCCTGATCCTGGCCGCTGGCTTCGGCCTCGCGCCCGGGGTGAACGAGACCGTCGCGGCGTCGGTGGCGATCCTGGATCGGGTGATAAGCTACTTCAGCTTGATCGTCGTCGGCTCCGTGCTCTACGCCGCCACCCACAAGCGGTACTTCGCGCCCGGGCTCTAGAGATGCAGGCGACAGAGGTGCCGGCGACCACGCGCGCGGACGTACGCCCGATGCGGATCGCGATCGACTACACGTCGGCCGTCAACCAGACCGCCGGCATTGGCAGGTTCGTGCGCAGCCTGGTCGAGGCACTCGTCGAGGTCGACGCGACGAACGAGTACGTGTTGCTCCACGCCGCCCCCAACCCGGGCCGCGAGCCGCGCGTCCCGATTGGGACGCGCGTCAGCCGACGGGGCCTGCCGATCTCCGAGCGCTGGCTCAACATCATCTGGCACCGCGCGCGGGCACCACTGGCGGTCGACTGGCTGACCGGCCCGGTCGACATCTTCCACTCGCCGGACTTCGTCCTGCCGCCGGTCCACCGGGCGCGGACGATCCTGACCGTTCACGACCTGGCGTTCCTGCTCTATCCCGAGTGCGCGGACGCGGCCCTCCGCGCCTACCTGGAGAACACGGTCCCGGACTCCGCCCGCCGCGCCGACTTCATCGTGGCGGACTCGGACAACACGCGGCGGGACGTGATCTCGCTGCTCGGCATCGACCCGGAGCGGGTGGCGGTAGTCCCCGGCGGCGTCGACCCGAGCTTCCACCCGGTCGACGACCCGAGCCGCCAGCGCGCACTCCGCGCGCGACTCGGCCTCGGCGCGGACACGCCGTACATCCTGTTCGTCGGCGTGATCGAGCCGCGCAAGAACCTCGTCGGCCTGTTCGAAGCGTTTGCAATCCTGAAGTCGCGCCGCTCGCTGCCGCACAAGCTGGTCGTCGTCGGGCGCAAGGGGTGGCTGTGGGAGGAGACGATGGAGCGGGCGGCGACGTCACCCTTCCGGCAGGACATCGTCTTCCCGGGCTTCATCCCGGACGGCGAGCTGGCGACGCTCTACACGGCCGCCGAGACGTTCGTCTTCCCCTCGCACTACGAGGGCTTCGGGCTGCCGGTGCTCGAGGCGATGGCGTGCGGCGCGCCGGTCGTCTCGTCGCGAGCGAGCTCGCTGCCCGAGGTGGTCGGCGATGCCGGGATGCAGGTCGACCCGGGGGATCCGGAGGGCCTGGCGGCGGCGCTGGAGCTGCTGGCGCTGAACGCGGAGCTGCGGGCGGACCTACGCCGCCGCGGCCTGGAGCGGGCCGGCCAGTTCACCTGGACCGCCGCCGCCCGCTCCCTGCTGGACGTCTACGAGCGCGTCGCCCGCGCGTGATGACCGCGAGGCCAGATTGGCGCCGCCATCGACGACGCCGTTCGCACAGAGCATGCCGACCGAGAAGTCGGCGATGTGCATGCTGCCGCCCTTGCCCTTGCAGAAGCCGGTGACGTTCGCATCCGGCTCGGCCATCATCGCGTCGATCGGCGCGCCCTTGGCGATGCAGTGGCCGTGGCCGCGATCGGTGCGGGTGATGTAGTCGTCGCGGCGTCGCGCCAGGCAGACCCCGGCCGCCCACGCCTCCTGACCGATGGAGTGGTGGATGAACCCGGGCAGCTCGCCGGCGGGGTACAGCTCCTCCAGGCGGCGGATCCGCTGCATCGTCCGCAGTGGCTCGACCTGGACGGCCGGCGCAACGACGACGGGGGGGCGGCGCCGTCGCTGGCCCAGAGTCTTTCGGTCAGGACGTCGCATGCGCTTACGGTGCTCGTCTCGCCGACCGCCATCGCTGCCGTCCCGCCTCGCCGTCAATTGCCGGTCGCCATCGACTCCGGGCTGCCGGCCGAGCTGGGTGACCGTCGATCCATTGACGTCGTGCGGGGAGGATACGGCCGGCCGGCGCGCGCATCAATCCACCATCTCGGGCGACCGCCGGCCACCTGCGGGCATTGTCGCCGGTCGTGGCAGCGCGACCTACCGACACGAGTGACCCAGGTCGGGAGTCGAGAAGCCCTGCTGGAAGTCGCCACCAAGCGGTGCGCGGGCCACTATGACCACAGCGCGTCGATTGGGACGTCAAGGCCGGGGAACAGCGCGGGGCGGAAGACGCTTCCCGGGCCGTACGTCCCGACCAGGTCGTAGCCGGCGTCGGCGAGGACGTACGCCTCGAGCGACCGGGTGCGCGGCACAAGGAGCCAGTAGTGCGGGATGCCCGACGCCGCGTAGCGGCGAAGCTTCACGCCGCGGTCGCGGCTCTCGGTGCTCGGCGACAGCACCTCGACGACCAGGTCCGGCGCGCCCTCGATGGCGCGCTCCTTGATGATGTCGCGCCGCTCGTTCGAGACGTACACGATATCCGGCTGGAGCCCATTCGAGTCGTCTAGGGTCACGCCGATCGGGGCCATAAAGACCTCGCCGATCGGGTTCCGATCGAGGTAGTTGCCGATGAGGCGGTACAGGCGGCCCCCGCCGCGCTGGTGGATCACGACTGGCGGCGGGGTCATGTAGAGGTCACCGTCGATCACCTCGTAGCGGTTCCCGTCATCCGGGGTATCCCAGATGTCCTCGGCCCGGAAGCGGACGGCTCGGCGAACGGCCACGGCACGGCCCTCCTTGTGCGAGAGTATATCCCCGTTCCCGAGTCAGGACTGCCGGCGCACACGGCCGTCCGGGGCGGCTCAGTCGCCGGCCGAGTCGGCGTGCCAGAACAGCAGCCGCCGCTCCAGCAGGGTGAGCGCGCCGATCAGCGCGATCCCGAGCGCGCCGATCGTCGCCACGCCGGCCAGCGCCGTCGTCGTGTCGAGATTCGAGTTGGCGAGCAGGATCGCCCGCCCGAGCCCGCGGTCGCCGCCCATCCACTCGGCGATGACGGCCCCGAGCAGCGCGAGCGTCGTGGCCACCTTGAGCGCCGCGAGAAGCTGCGGCAGGGCGGCCGGCAGGCGCAGCCACAGCGCCTCCTCGACCGGCGTCGCGTTGAGCGTCAGGAAGACGTCGCGGGCGGTCGGCGGCGCCGCGCGCAGTCCGGATACCGCCCCGACGAGGACCGGAAAGAAGGTCAGCAGCGCGGCGATCAAGACGCGCGGGAGCGGCCCGAACCCGAACCAGAGCACGAAGAGCGGCGCGACGATGACCACCGGCGTCACTTTGGCGAGGATCGCGACCGGCAGCAGGGCGCGCTCCAGCCAGCGCCAGCGGGCCATCAGCAGCCCGGCTGCCAGCGCCAGCCCGCCGCCCACCGCCAGCCCGGCCAGCGCCTCGGCCAGGGTGTACGCCCCCTCGCGAGCGAAGAACGCCGGGTCGGCCGCGAGGCGCGTCGCGATGGCCGACGGCGCCGGCAACAGGTACGGTGCCACCCCCAGCAGCCGGACCGCGGCCTCCCACGCGACGAGCGCGGTCGCCAGCAGCAGGAGGGTCGGCCACAGCTCGCGGGCAGCGGCGAGGGGGCCACGCGCCGACGCCTCGGCCTCGAAGCCCGGCTCGATTCCATCGCTGACGCCGGGTGAATCGGCGGCACGAGTCGACGGATACGTGCGCGCCGCCACTACGCCCTCACGAGCGACCGCACCGGCGGTTCGACCGTCGTTCGGCCGGCCAGGATCGACGTCAGCCGCTCGACCCAGGCCCCGAAGCCCGGCTGACCGTACCGCCGCGGACGCGCGAGCGGCACCGCCGCGTCGTCCAGCACCCGGGCCGGTCGGCCCGACAGCACCAGGATGCGGTCCGCCAGCCGGACCGCCTCGACGACACTGTGGGTCACGAGCAGGGTGGTCGGCCGCTTCGACGGGGCGACTAGCGCGGCGCGGACGTCGAGCAGCAGGTCGCCGAGACGCTCGCGGGTCAGCTCGTCGAGGTTCGCGAACGGCTCGTCGAGGAACAGGAATGGCGGCTCGGCGACGAGCGCGCGGGCGAGGGCGGCCCGCTGGCGCATCCCGCCCGATAGCTCGCCCGGGTAGCGCCGCGCCGCGTCGGCCAATCTGACCTGTTCGAGCGCCGCCATGACGCGATCCGAAGCAGCCCGTCCGCGCCTCCCCAGGGTCAGCGCGAGCGCGACGTTATCCGCGACCGTCCGCCAGGGTAGCAGGCCATCGTCCTGGGCTAGCCAGCCAATCCCGTGGCTCGCGCGGGCGACGGCCGGTCGCTGCCCGGCAAGCTGCACGACGCCGGCGGTCGGCTCGAGCAGCCCGGCCAGCATCCGCAGCAGCGTCGACTTCCCGCAGCCGCTCGGGCCAAGGATCGCCAGCAGCTCCCCGGCCGGCACGTCGAGGTCGATGCCGGCCAGCGCGCTCACGGCGCCCGCCCGCGCCCGGTAGACGTGGCGCACGCCGCGCACCCGGATCGCCGGCTCCGAAGCTGGCAGGGAAAGTGACCGGTCGATCATCGGCTCGCCAGGCGGCCGTCGCGGTAGACGGCCCGCAGGATTCGATCGCTGAACACCTGCTCGACCGGGACAGGGTTCGTCAGTCCGCCGTGGGCGAGCAACGAGTCGTGGAACGCCTGCCACTGATCGGCCGTCGCCCAGCCGAGCCCGTGCGCCCGGGCGACCGGGCCGTCCGCCATGTCCAGCTCGACCTGCAGCATGGCGAGTTGGTGGGCGCGCTCCTCATTCGGGGCGAACTGCATGACGATGTCGGTCGCGGCTTCCGGATCGGCGCGCGCGTCCTCGATGCCGCGCAGCGTGGCGGCCAGGAAGCGCTCGAGGAGCTGGGGATCGTCGTCCAGGAGCGGCTGGCGGGTCATGTAGGTCAGGCCGAGCGACGGCACCCCGTAATCCGACGGGCGGAACAGTCGCACCGGCACGCCGAGCCGCGCGAGCTGGTCCGGCTCGTTCGACTCGAAAACCGGGTAGACGTCGACCTTACCGGCCGCCAGCAGCCGCGGGTCGAAGCCAACCGGTACCTCCTGGATGCGCGAGCGGTCCACGCCGTTCGCGGCCAACATCGCGAGATAATCCGGCGTCTGGTACACCTTGTAGCCGACCGTCTTGCCCTCGAAGTCCTTCGGCGAGCGGATCCCGGAGCTCTCCTGGACGGCGAACGCGCGCTGCCCACGCTGGCCGAGCAGCGCGATCGCCACGACCGGCAGCCCGTCGGCGCGTCGATGGATGACCGAGTCGGCATCGGCCGTCGTCACGTCGACGGTGCCCTGGAGCAACAGCTTCAAGTGCTCGCCCTGGCCGGCGGCGTGGCTGATCTCGACGTCCAGGCCCTGCTCGGCAAAGTACCCCTTCTGCCGGGCGACGTACGCCCCCACGAACGGCAGGTTCGCCTGGGGCTTGTAGCCGGCCATGAAGTGGAGCGCGCGCGGGGCAACCGGCGCCGCCCGGCCGCCCCCGCAGGCCATGACCACCGCGGCCGCGAGCGCGATCAGGCCCAGCAGGACCGCGCGACTCGCCCGGAGCTGCCCGACGCTCGACGGCCGGAGCCTCACCCTTTCCCTCGCTCTCCCGGCGTTCGCCCGCCCGAGTCCGATCATCCTGACTGCCTCCGTTCCGTGGTAGCCTGCACGTCCGTCGCCTCGGCCGCGACGCGCGGGTGGCGCAGTAGGCCCCGCCAGGCGATCAGCCGCTCGGGCACGAGCCGCAGC
>JALYGH010000256.1 GCA_030777205.1 Chloroflexota bacterium | reverse complement strand
GCGTACCATCGCGGCGGGCAGGCCGTAACCGAGACGCCAGGCCGGTCCTCTCCAGGCCGACCTACCCGGCCGCCGATGGCCCGGCCGGTCAGCGGCTCGACGGCAGCGCCAGGTCAGCGATGACCGGCAGGTGGTCGGAGCCCGGGATCCACGGGACGCGGGCGGAGCGCGGAGTCAACTCCGGGCTGGTCAGGACGTAGTCGATCCGGACGAGCGGGAACGGCACCCAGACGCGCCCGCCCAGCAGCCACTGCTCGGTCGGAAATGTGTGGCCGAAGCCCTCGCCGGCCTCGCGATACGCGTCCCGCCAGGAGTCGGGGAAACGGCGGTTCGGGCGGCTGCCGGCCGCCGTGTTGAGATCCCCGGCCAGCACGAACGGGCCGTCGAGCTTGCGGACCTCGGCGACCAGGCGATCCAGCTCCTCGTCGCGGCGCTCGTCGTGGAAGTCCCGCGGCACCACTAGCCGTCCGCGGGCCAGCCGCCGCGCCTCCAATCTCGGGCTGAGCAAGTGGACGTTCACGAGCCAGACGACGCCGGCTTCGGTACGAAGGCGGACCCGCTGGTGGACGTTCCCGCCATTGGTCAAGCGGAACGCCTCGTGATCGACGATCGGCAGGCGACTGAACACGCCGCCGCCGGCATTCCTTGACTGGACGCCGTCGACCACCGAGAACCGGTACTCGTCGGCGAGCTGCGCCCGGAGCCGGTTCGCGTAGGGCGCCGTCAGCTCCTGGAGCACGACCACGTCCGGCCGCTCGGCGCGCACCAGGCCGAGGAGCGGATCGGGGTCGCGGTTCGTTGCCAGGACGTTGTAGGTCAGAACCTTCAGGTGCGGGCCGCTCGCCTCGGTTGGCGGCGTCCGCGGCAGCAGCAGCGACCCGAATTCGATGCCGAACAGGAGGGCCGCCGCTGCCGCGAGCACGGCGAGGCTGCGCGAGCGGACGATCGCCGCCGCCAGCACGACGCCGACGAACGGCGCGAACGCGTAGAGTGCGAATGTGTCCAGGATCTCCAACCACCAGATGTCCGGTCGGCCGACGAAGCGCACGAACGCCAGCAGCCCGAGCCAGATCATCCCCAGCACGAGGATCAGCACGATGACAGCGCGGCGGAGCAGGGACAACATGCGGTCGGTGCTCAATGGTCAGGGTGGGCGCTCATCGGTCGCGGACGGTGGCGCAGCGACGGCGTGACGCACGACGGGCGACGACCGACCGAACGACGCCCGAATCAGGGCGGGCCCGTCAGGTACCGTCGAAGGGTACCGGGAACCGGCCCCCCGGGGCGCGATTTTCGGCGCCGCGCCCGTCGCCAGTACCGAGGTGGACGCGTGACGGAACCGGGACAGCGACATGACAGAACACCGACGAGCACGGCACAGAGCATGCATGTAGGGCCGGCGAGCCGCCTCGGCTCGCCCGAAACGTCACTGAGGAGAACGATTCGTGACCACATCGACCGCGATGCCGATCCCGACCATGCCGGACGTGAGCGCCGACGTCGTCCGAGACCTCGAGGAGATCGCGGGCGCGCTCGACCGTCGCCTTCGCCGCGAGCTGACTCCGGAGCAGTATCGGATGGTGCGCGACCTTCGGCTCGCGACGCGCGTTATCACGATCGCCCGCGACAGCGTCGACGAGCGAGCGCCGGCGGCCTGAGCCGTCGCCCACCTCCAATCCCTCGCCGTCAGCTCAGCGCTTGATCGCTACGGAGAGGCCGTCCGGCGTCGGCAGCACCACCCCGTCGCACTCGCGGGCGAGCAGGTCGTGGAAGGCCCGCATCGCTCGGATCGAGCGAGCGCTCTCTCGCTCGTCGGGCTCGCGGCCGGCGAGGTAGCCGAATAGGTAGGCGTTGTCGGCGAGCACGAGTCCGCCCGACCGCAGATGGCGGAGCGCCCAGCGCGCGTATCGCTCGTAGCCGCCCTTGTCGGCGTCGATGAAGACGGCGTCGAACGGCGCCTCTCGCTCGAGCGCCCCGAGCAGCTCGTCGGCCGTCCCGGTCAAGACCGTCGCGCGATCCGCCAGCCCGGCCCGCTCCAGCACGCCCCGCGCGACGTCGGCGTGCTTCGGGTCGCGCTCGATCGTCCAGAGGTGCCCGTCGGGCGGCAAGGCTCGGATGATCCACTGCGCCGAGTACCCGGCCAGCGTCCCGAGCTCGACGACCTTACGGGCGCCGACCATCCGCAGCAGGACTTCGAGGATCTTGCCGTCGGTCGGGCTGACCTGGATCTCGGGCAGGCCGGCCGTACGCGCCGAGCGCAGCGCGTCCTGCATGCCGGGCGTCTCAGCGGCGTAAAGGCCCCGCAGGTACGCTTCGATCGCCGGCGTCTGGTAGCTCGTACCGGCGCGGCTGTCCGGGTCGGCCATGGTCCCTCCCAGGTTCGACGTGCTGCCGTGAGTGTATTGTTGCCGGCCGCCCGACTCGCCTCATGTCCCGCTGCACCGTCGAGGGGCGAGTTACGCCGTTCGCCGACGGCGATCCAAACTCTCGCGGGGCACGTCGTTGCGGGGCCGGGATTCCCCAGCCCGGGGGACCGGGCGCGCGACGGTCGGGCGTTGCGCTTCGTCGCGCCGAGCGGCGACCATCTCCACCACCTATGACGTACTTTTCCTACTGGACATTCGAGTACGCCTTCTTCATGGGGTTCATGGCGTTGCTGCTCGTCGCCTGCGTCGTTTCGCGGATGCTGCGCCGTCACGATGGCGGCGACGGCCGCTCTGAGCGCGAGGAAGCGTAAGCCCGGCGAACAGTGATCGGTAAGCCGCCACCGCGAAAGAGCAGCTTCTCAAGCACTCGGACGCCGTGGCCAGATGGTCGCCTCAGCGCAGCATGAAGTACTTGAAGGCCTCGGCGTACTGGAGCCCCTGGGGCGCGCCGACGATCGCGGCCCGCTCGCGGATGAACGCGTCGAGGTCGCGGTTCGGCCGCACCTCCGGCCCCACCTGGCTCTCATGCGCCCGCAACGCCGCGATCTTGGCGTCGATCGTGTCCGCGATGTCGATCCAGACGTCCGGCGTGTTTGTCCCGCCGACGTACACCTCGCGGACCTTGTGCGGCTGGAGGCCCTCCTTCAGCAGGTCCGGAAACACGTGCGGGTCGCGCGCCGAGGGGTAGACGGCGTCCAGCGTCGCGTCGCCGGCCGCGCGATGGTCGGCGTGGTTCAGGTAGCCCTGGGCCGACCAGCGCGAGGTCGGATCCTGGCAGACGACGACGTCCGGTCGGAAGCGACGGATCATCCGGACGACGTCGCGGCGGAGCTGGAGCGTGTTCTGGAGCACCCCGTCCTCGTAGCCGAGGAACACCAGCTCGTTCGCGCCGATTCGATCACAGGCCGCGCGCTGCTCGCGACGTCTGATCTCGGCCAGCGCCGCCGGCGACATATTCGGATCGGACGTGCCCTTGTCGCCGGCCGTGCAGACGACGTAGTTCACGTCCTTGCCCTCGCGCGCCCACTTGGCCAGCGTCCCCGCCGCCATGAACTCGGCATCGTCGGGATGGGCCACCACCACCAGCACCGACCTCGGCTGGTACTCCTGCTCGTCCGCCATCGCGCTCCATCTCTCCTCGTCCGGTTGCCGTCTACGCCCCGCACGCCTCCTCGTCCCGACCGCGCCGGGTTGCCGACCGGATGCCCGTCCTCGTTCAACACATCGCACCGCGACTGCCTGCACAGTTCAGTGTCGGCCGTCGCAGCACGAAGCGACCCGCAGTCCGCGCGTC
>JALYGH010000255.1 GCA_030777205.1 Chloroflexota bacterium | reverse complement strand
CGCCAGCCCGGTGACCACCCGGTGCGGCCGGGCACGCAGGTCGCGGAGCATCGCCCGCGCCTCGTCCGCATCGGCCGGCTTGCCGAGCAACCGGTCGTCGACCGCGACGACGGTGTCCGCGGCCAGGACGATCGTGCCCGGGTGACAATCGGCGACGGCGAGCGCCTTGTCCCGGGCGAGCCGTCGGGCGAGCGCGTCGGCCGGCTCGCCCGGCCGCGGCGTCTCGTCCACGTCCGCGGCGGCCACGACGAACGGGAGGCCGAAGGCGCCGAGCAGGTGTCGCCGCCGGGGCGATCCCGAGGCGAGGACCAGGTATCGAAACTGCGCGGATGTTATCCTAGATCGCATCGATGCCGTTCTCATTACCTATCGCTTTGACAGGGCTTGTCCGATGAATTATGATCGACAGCGGCGAGGGCCCTAGCCGCCGAGGTGCCCGCCGTGCGGCGGAACAGGGCTCCCCGTGGCAGCCGGCCCCCGACGGCTGGCCACAGGAGCCGGGCGCGCTATGGCGCGCCCGGTTTCGCACCTATGGCGAGGGTAGGAGCCTGTCAGTCTCGGATGTCGCGGCGGCCCCGGCCGAACAGTGCCGCGTTCACCCCGTCTCCGCTGCCCTGGCCGGTCTCGCCGGCGACCGGCTGCTGATCGCGACGATCATCGTCGCCCTCACCTTCAGCTCCGTGCAGTGGGCGACGCCGAACATCATCGGCATCGACGGCTACTTCCACATCAAGTTCGCCCAGCTCATCCGCGAACAGGGCTGGCGCATGCTCCTGCCGATCGAGTTCCCGTGGCTCCAGCTCACGATCCTCAACCCGGCCGAGTACACGAACCACCATCTGCTGTTCCACCTGCTGCTGACGCCGTTCACGCTCGGCGACTTGCGCATCGGCGCCAAGCTCGCGCCGGTCGTCTTCGCCTCGGGCGCCCTGCTGGTCGCGTACCAGTTGATGGTCGAGCATCGCGTCCGCTACCCGCTCCTCTGGCTGGTGGTCATGCTGGCCTCGTCGGGCCCGTTCCTGTACCGCCTGAGCCAGACGCGCCGGCAGTCACTGACCCTGCTGCTGCTCCTGCTGGCGCTCTACCTCGCGTTCAAAGGCCGCGGCCGCTGGCTCGTCCCGCTCGGGTTCGCCTTCATCTGGCTGTTCGACGGGTTCCCGCTCCTGCTCGGCGTCTGCGGCGCCGCCTTCCTCGGCGACTGGTGGGGGCGCCGCCGCCCGAACTGGGGCCTGGTCCTCTACCCCGCGCTCGGCGTCCTGCTCGGGACGGTCGTGAACCCGTACTTCCCGAACAACGTCCAGTTCTCCTACCTGCACATGCTGCCGAAGGTACTCCAGCTCGTCGGCATCGACCACGCCGACACGCCGATTCAGGTCGGGAACGAGTGGTACCCATACAGCCGGGACTTCCTCTGGCGGGCCAACTGGCTGGCGATCCTGCTCGTGCCGGCCGGGCTGCTGCCGCTGGCCCTGGATGCCCGACCGAGCCGCCTGCGCGCCGTCGACGGGAAGGTGATCGCGCTGGGTATCGTGGCACTGACCTTCCTGGTGCTCTTCCTGCGCTCGCGACGCTGGATTGAGGCTGAGCCGGTCTTCGCGACCTTGTTCTGCGCCTTCGCCTGGTCGCGGGCGATGCCCGACCGGATCACCGACTTGTTCCGCTCCCACGTCTCTCAAATGCGGCGGCAGCGGCTCGCGCTGGCAGGCGTCGCGCTGGCGACCGTGGCTGTCCTGGTCCAGCTCAACGCTTCGGTCACCGCCGCGATGAATGACACGCGCTCGACGCGCGACTACACCCGCTACCGGGCCGGGGCGCAGTGGCTGGCGGCGAACACGCCGGACGGCGCCCGAGTGTTCGCCACCGACTGGGACGACTTCCCGGAGCTGTTCTTCTGGAACACCCACAACACCTACTTGATCGGCCTCGACCCGACCTACATGTACCTGTACGACGGTCCGCTCTACCTGCAGTGGCGCGCGATCACGCGGGGACAGGTGGAGCGACCGGGAGCGCTCATCCGCGACGTCTACGGCGCGGGCTGGGTCTTCACCGACCACGCCCACCGCGACTTCCTGCGCCAGGCGGCCGAGGATCCGGAGCTCGTCGAGGTGTTCCGGGACAACCAGGTGATCCTGTTCGCCGTCCGGGGCTGGCAGCCGGCCCCCTGACCAGGGGCGGTCGGCGAGACGCTACTCCGAGGGCGCCACCTCCGCCGTGCTGAGCAGGCGCGGCGGGTCGAGGCGGAAGACCCGCGCGTAGACGATCCCGTTCAGCTCGACGATGAAGTCCGGCCGCAGTCCGTAGACCTCCGGCGGCGTCTGCCCGCGCTGGGCCGCGTTCACGTAGTCGACGACGTAGTCGGTCGGCACCGAATCGGTGAAGCGGTGGAGCGTCCCCGCGACCATGCCCTGGAAGTTCAGGACCAGCGGATAATAGATGGCGATCCGCGCCGCGGCCGCGTTCGGCTGGGCATTGAGATAGGCGGCCACCCGGTCGAGCCCCTCGCCCCAGCCGACCAGCATGACGCGCTCCGCGGCGGGCCCGCCGCCGACGAGCGGGTTGTAGAACGCGAGCGGGTACGGGGCGACCGACGCCAGCGCCAGCGCCTGGCCAGCGGCGGCCACTCCGACGAATCCGGCGAGGAGCCACCGTTGCGCGTGGCGCCCGACTCGCGCGATGCGCCCGGCGAGCTCTTCGTAGGCCATCCAGATCCCGAGCCCGGCCAGCAGCGCGAGCGACGGGAACAGGGGCAGCGCGTAACGGTCAAGTTTCTTGCTGGCCAGCGTCACGAAGACGAGGAACCCGAAGGTGAACCCCGCCAGCAGGGATACCTGGCGTCGGCGGGCGGGCGACGGCAGGACGACCAGCAGCGCGACCAGCCCGGCCATGACGACGGGCGCCAGTCGGAACATCACCGCCACCGGATAGTAGCGGTAGCCGGGGTCGGGGGTGGGGACGCCGAGGAAGTAGTTGCCCGGCCCGTGCGGGGTCGCGCTCTGGAGGATCTGATACTCGACGATGCGCGTGGCCGTCTCGACCGGCGCGACCCACAACGCCGGCCAGCCCAGGACGACGACGACCAGCGCCCCAAATCCGCAGGCGAGCACGGACAGCGCGAGCCGACCGGGCGACCACGCCCGACGATCGAGGACCGCCGCGGCGATGGCGACGAGCGGCAGGAACACGCCGAGGAAGAAGGCCGGTGCCTTCGTCAGGACGCCCAGCCCCCCGGCCGCCGCGCAGAGGGCCAAGTAGCCCCATCCACCGCCGGCCAGCCAGAAGATCCCGCCGGCCAGCACCGCGACCGTCATCAGGCCGGTCGCCAGCGCGTCGACGTGGACGACCTGCCCATGCGCGACCAGGAACGGGTCGAGCGCCATCAGCACGCCGCCGAGCAGGGCCGGACCGGGGCCCAGCAGCCGCCACGCCAGCAAGCCGATGACGGCGATCAGGGCGGCGTTGGCGGCAATCATCGCGTATCGGGCGCGTATGAAGAGGCGATCCCAGTCGGGATGGCGCGTCACGATGGTGGCGGGGTCGGCTGTCCGGGCGCCACGAAGCTTCCCGGCCTCCCGGCCCATGCCGAGGCTGGCCACCCACATCGTCGTCACGCCGGGATGGCCGCTCTGGTACGTAAGCTGGAACTGCCCCCTCGACAGGGCGCGGGAAAAGCTCGCCGCGCGCCCCATCCAGTTGTCCTCGTCGGGGGTGACGAAGAGGCCGACGCCGATCAGCCGGGCGGCGAACGCCAGGACGAAGAGGACGGCAGCGAGCCCGGCCGGGAGAGCGATGGCGCGAGCGACCACGCCGGCCGGCGCGACGTTCGCCGGATGGCGGGCGGGCGGTTCCAACGCGCCAGCGCTCACGACCGGGCGCTCCCGGGCGGCGACGCTAATGCGATACTCATGGAAGAACGGTAGCAACGAAAAGCGCCGGGATGGTACCATGCGGCCGTCCGGCTCGAGCAGCTTGGACAGGAATCCAGGAGGAGAGCGATGCCCGCGCTGGGAGCGCCAGAGCTCATCATCATCCTCGTCATCATCATCCTGATCTTCGGCGTGGGCAAGCTTCCGGAGGTCGGGTCGGCGCTCGGCAAGGGTATCCGCGAGTTCCGCGGCGCGGCCGAGGCCAGCGACGACAAGGACAAGAAGGACGAGGCCGCGAAGCCGGCACCGCCGGTCGTCGAGGCGCCCCGCCCGGTCGCCGCGGTCGACGCGCCGTTGCCGACGACCGTCGCCCCGCCGACCGCTGCCTCGCAGGCTGCGCCGGTGGGGACGGCCCCCACGACCGCGCCGGTGGCCCCCTCGCCGTTGACCGGATCGGCACCCGCGACGATTGCGTACACCGTGCAGACGGGCGATACCCTCGATACGATCGCCCAGCGCCACGGCATCTCGGTCGATGCCCTGATGGCGGCGAACGGCTATAGCAACCGGGATCGCGTCCTCTACCCCGGCGACAAGATCCAGGTCCCGACGGCGACGACGCCCGCCTGATCACCCGCCCCGATCGCACGACCGAAGCCCCCGGCTCGCGAGCCGGGGGCTTCGTCATGCATCCCCATCCGTCCCCGACGTTCGGCTACGTCAGGATGGGGCGGCTCCCGCCGGGCGTTGTCGGTGGGGCGCGGACCGACGGGAGTACAATACCGATGGCGGCCGCCAGCCACCCGAGTGGCGCCGGACCCCTGGGCTTCCTACGCCCTCGGCTCGCGAGCAGCCCGCCGCGCCCGGCCTTCCTTCCCCCGTGCCGGGCTGCGCCCGCGTCGAGGCATCCACCCTCAAAGGCAAGAGAGCATGGCCAAACAACAACGCCAGTTCGTCAAGTACACCTTTTTCAAGGTCGCGCCGGCCTGGCGCGGCCTGCCGGCCGCCGAGCGCGAGGCCCAGAAGCGTGAGGTCGTCGATATCCTCGAATCGTTCGCCGGGCGGATGCTCGTTCGAACCTACTCCACCGTCGGGACGCGCGGCGACTGCGACCTCCTGGTCTGGACGGTCAGCGACCGGCTCGAGGACTTCACCGAGCTGACGTCGCAGCTCTTCGGCTCGGCGATGGGGGGCTACCTGGAGATCCCGCACTCGTACCTGGCGATGACGCGGCGCTCCCAGTACATCGAGAAGCACGTCCACGAGGGCCAGGAGGGCGCCCGCCTGCGCGTCCGGCCGACCGGCGCCAGGTACTTGTTCGTCTACCCGTTCGTGAAGACGCGCCCCTGGTACCGCCTCCCGTTCGAGGAGCGCCAGGCGATCATGGACGTCCACATCGAGGTGGGCCACAAGTACCCGTCGGTACGGATCAACACGGCCTACTCGTTCGGCCTCGACGACCAGGAGTTCGTCGTCGCGTTCGAGAGCGACTCCCCGTCGGACTTCCTCGACCTGGTGATGGAGCTGCGCGAGACGAAGTCCAGCGAGTTCACCCTCCGCGACACGCCGATCTTCACCTGCATCGCCATGACGGCCGGGGATGCCCTCGATGCACTGGCGGCCGCGCCGGCCGCGGTCGGGGCGGCCTCATGAGGACGCCCGGCCGGATCGGCGCGAGCCGGACCGCGCGAGGCTGGCTGGTGAGTACCGTCGCGAGCGCGCTCCTCCTGGCAGGCTGTGCCGGCGGCGCGCCGGCCGGTGGCGCCAAGCC
>JALYGH010000254.1 GCA_030777205.1 Chloroflexota bacterium | reverse complement strand
GGGCCACGGTCGCGCCTGGCGCACGGCGGGAGCGGGGGCCGCCGACGCCGCGCCGCTCGCGCGGGTGTACGATACCGGCGGCACGCTGCTCGGGATCGTCGCCGCCGACCGGGCGCGAGGGCTGTGGCAGCCGCGGCTAGCAATCGTCGCGGCGGAGAGGGCGAGGGACGAGGAATGACCGACACGCCGTCCGTTGTGGCCACCATCGGCGCCTTCGACGGCATCCACCGCGGGCACCAGCAGCTCATCGGCCAGGCCGTCGAGCGGGCCCGCTACCTCGGCGTCGAGAGCCTGTGCGTCACGTTCGACCCCCACCCGGATATCGTGCTCTACCCGGAGCGGCAGCTCACCTATCTCACCGACCGCGCCGAGCGCGAGCGAATCCTCCACGAGCTGGGGGTGAGCCACGTGCTGGTATTCGAGTTCACGCGCGAGCTGTCGATGCTGCGGCCGGAGGAGTTCATCGACCTGATCCAGGAGCGGTACAAGCTGGCCGAGCTGTGGGTCGGGACCGACTTCGCGCTTGGGCGCGGGCGGTCGGGGACGATCGCCGCGCTGGCCGAGATCGCGCGGGTCGAGGGGTTCGCGCTCCACATCGTGCCGCCCCAGCGCGTCGAGCGCGAGGTGATCTCCAGCACGGCGATCCGCAACCTCCTGACCCAGGGCGACATCCGGCGCGCCAACCGCCTGCTCGGCCGACGCTACCGCATCACCGGCACGGTCGAGGAGGGTGCGCGGCGCGGCCGGCAGCTCAACTTCCCGACGGCCAACATCCGGCCCGACCCGCGGCGGACGCTGCCCGCCGACGGCGTGTACGCGGCCGTCGTCGCGCTGAACGGCGAGGCGCGGCGGGCGGTCGTCAACCTCGGCTCGCGGCCGACGTTCGCCGAGGAGGAGCGGCTACTGGAGTGCCACGTGCTCGATTACAGCGGCGATCTGTATGGCGTGGAGCTGTCGGTCGAGTTCGTCGACCGCATCCGCGAGGTCCGCAAGTTCCCGTCGCTCGACGCCCTCCGCGAGCAGATCGCCCGCGACGCCGACGCCGCCCGGACCGCGGTAGTCGACATCTGATCGGTTCTACTGATCTGGACCTCGCCTCGTCGTTCCATTGCCCCACAGCCTCAAGGCGCCGGTAGCATCTGCGCTGGCTAGCGGCCATCCTTGATCCGGCGGAGCGCCCGTTCGGCGGCGTCGAGGGTGCGGTCGACGTCGGCCTCGTCGTGGGCCGTCGAGACGTACATCTTGCCGCCGGGGTTCGTGAGCACGCCTTCCCGAATCAGCTCGACGCCGAAGGCCTGGGTCGCCTTCGCATCCTGCTTCGCCAAGGTTCGGGCGTCCGTCACCGCGTGCTCCGAGATGAGCGGCTGGAACACCGGTCCCTCGCCGGGCGCCTGGAGCGGCAACCCGACCCGTTGTCCAACGTCGACTAGTCCCTGGCGCAGCCGATTGCCGAGCTGGTGCAGCCGCTCGTAGACGCCCGGCTGCTCGAGGACGTCGAGCGTAGCGAGGCCGGCCGTCGCCGCGATCGGGTTCCCGGACAGGGTGCCGGTGATCATCACGTAGTTCGGCAGCGACGCGTTGCGCGGATCGCACAGGCGCATGATGTCGGCGCGACCGGCCACCGCCGCGAGCGCGTAGCCGCCGCTCACGGCCTTGCCATAGGCCGCGAGGTCGCACTCAACGGCGTAGTACTCCTGCGCCCCGCCCCGAGCGAGGCGGAAACCGGTCACGACCTCGTCGAGGACGAGCGGGATGCCGTGTTCGCGGGTGAGCTGGCGGACGCCCGGGAGGAAGCCCGGTGCCGGCGGGACGCAGCGCTGGAGCGGCTCGACGATCACCGCGCCCAGCTCGCCGGCGTGCTCGGCAACCAGGCGACCGGTGGTCTCCAGGTCATTGAAGGGCGCGACGAGCACCTGGTCGTCGAGCACCTTCGGGATGCCGGCGGTCTCGGGGTGGGCGCGGGGGAAATCGGGCTCGCCGTGCGGCGCCGTCGAGTACTGGGCATAGTCGCCGCCGCCGTGGTAGCCGCCCTCGAACTTCAGCACCTTGTCGCGGCCGGTGTACGCCCGGGCGAGGCGCAGCGCGTACTTCGTCGCCTCCGAGCCGGAGCTGACGAAGCGGACCTGTTCGGCGCACGGCGCGGCCGTACAGATGCGCTCGGCAAGGCGGATCGTCGACTCGGTCGGCAGGTAGAACGTCGAGCCGCGCGCGACCTGCCGGCTGACCGCCTCGACGACGGTCGGATGGGCGTGCCCGATCAGCATCGGTCCGGAGCCGAGGATGTAATCGACGTACTCGCGGCCGTCGACGTCATAGACCTTGCTGCCGCGCCCCTCGCGCACGACGAGCTGGACGACGTCCGGCAGGCGGAACATCCCGAGCGCGCCGCCCGGCATGACCCGCTCGCCGGTTTCGAGGAGCCGGGCATGCCCGGCGGACCGTGCGTTTACATCACGTGCCATTCGTAGCCTCCGAGTTGCGCGCCCTCACCGCGGGATCCTTGCCACGGTGAGCTTGGTGCGAGCGGGGAGGTCCGACCTGGCCGGATCGGCGACCATGTGGGTGAACGGCAGACCACGGGGGGCCGAGGGCCACGTCGGACCTGGCGGCATTGTCGCAGTGGCAGGAGGAGCTGGCCAAGTGATGCCCGGATCTGTGCGGGGCGCGTGCGGCGGTGGTGACGGAGCTCGACACCCCGGCCACGGGTCTTCCCCCGCGGCCGCTCCCGTTGGCACAGGTCGTGTACGGCCTTGGCCTGGGTGGCTGGCCGATGACCGTGGGCGGCGGGCCACCGAGCGCTGGCGGGGACGCCGACGCAGGCCGACACAGATCGATGGCTGCGAGGGAGGCGATGACCAGACCGATCGGCGAACAAGTGGTGGTCCTGACCGGTGCGTCGAGCGGCGTGGGCCGGGCGTGCGCCCGCGCTTTCGGCGCTCGCGGGGCGCGCCTGGGCCTGATCGCCCGCAACGAGGAGGCGCTCGACGTGGCGGCCGACGAGGTGCGGCGGGCGGGCGGGGAGGCGCTGGTGCTGCCCCTCGACGTGGCCGACCCCGAGGCGGTCGAACGGGCGGCGGCCAGCGTCGAGCGGCGCTGGGGACGGATCGACACCTGGGTGAACAACGCGATGCTGACCGTCTTCGCGCCGGTCATGGAGATGACCGCCGACGAGTTCCGCCGGGTGACCGAGGTCACGTACCTGGGCTACGTGCATGGGACGATGGCCGCCCTGCGGCGGATGCGCCCCCGCGACGAGGGCACGATCATCCAGATCGGGTCGGCGCTGGCCTACCGCTCGATCCCGTTGCAGGGCGCCTACTGCGCGGCCAAGGCCGCGATCCGCGGCTTCACCGACTCGCTGCGCTGCGAGCTGATCCACGACGGCAGCCGGGTGAAGCTGTCGATGCTGCAACTGCCGGCGATCAACACGCCGCAGGCTACCCGGCAGCGCAACAAGCTGGCCAGGCAGGCCCAGCCGGTGCCGCCGATGTTCACGCCGGAGTCGATCGCCGACGCGGTCGTCTGGGCCGCCGAGCGCGCCCCGCGCGAGATGCTCATCGGCCGCCCGACGGTCCAGGCCGTCTGGGCCCAGAAGTTCGTCCCCGGGCTGCTCGACCTGTACCTCGGCAAGACGGGCTACAAGCCGCAGATGGTCGATGCGCCGAACGACCAGCACGGGCGGGATATCCTCTTCGACACCCTGCCGGGCGACCCGGGCGCGCATGGCCCCTACCGCGACCGCGAGCGCGGGCCGGACCTACAGATGCGGCTGCGCATGCACCCGCGGGCCAGCCTGGCAACCGCCGCGCTCGCGGTCCTGGGCGCCATCGCGCTGGCGCGGCGGGCCTGAGCTTCGAGATGGCGACGAGACTGGCGGGAGGTGACCGGGCGAGGGCACGATCATGACGGCGACGGAGCATGGGCGATTCATCGCCTACCCGCCGATCGAGCGACACGGCGTCAGCGGCGACCGCCGCCCGGCGGCGCCGGGGGCGCCCGACGGCACGCTCGACTGGCAGTGCCTGCCGAACTACGATGGCGAGGTCCTCTTCGGCGCGCTGCCGGACGCGGCGCGGGGCTTTGTCGCGGTGGCCCCACCATCGGTAGAATCCGAGCAGGCTCCCTCGGAGGGGTGTCAGAGCGGTTTATTGTGGTCGTCTTGAAAACGACTGGGCGCAAGCCCCGGGGGTTCGAATCCCTCCCCCTCCGCCTCCCTGTCGGCCGATCTCGCTCCTGGTAGCGGGGTCGGCCGACTGCGTTCGAGCCCGCCCCTTCTCGCCGAGGCACGGGGCGTGCAGGCTGCGAGTGAGCGATCGGCGTCGGCAGACGCGGCCCCCGGGAGGGCAGCCGCTGATGATGCAGCCTCGGACGATCCTCATCGTCGACGACGAGCCGAACATTCGCGGCTTCCTCCGGCTGGCCCTCGAAGACGAGGGGTACCGCGTCGAGACGGCCACCAACGGCCAGGAGGCGCTGGACAGGGTGCGGCGCAGCCCGCCGGACGCCGTCCTGCTCGACCTGATGATGCCCGGCGTGGACGGCTGGAGCTTCCTGGCGGCTCGCCGCACGCTGTCGGCCGAGTGCCGGTGCCCGGTGCTGGTGATGTCGGCCGTGGGCGGCTGGAACATGGCCCGCGAGCTCGGCGCGTCGGGCTTCCTCGCCAAGCCGTTCGACGTGGACGTGCTGGTCAGTACGCTGGCCGGGGTGCTCTGAGCGTCGGTAGGTCCGGCGACGGCGAGATCAGCTCCCGCTGCTC
>JALYGH010000253.1 GCA_030777205.1 Chloroflexota bacterium | reverse complement strand
GGCCGAGAAGTGTGCCGAGCTGGCCGCCGGTCGCGGCGGCCATGTCGATGCGACTGCCCCGAGCCCCGAGCATCAGCCGCGCCGCCGGCTCATCAGCCGCGGATCGAGCGCCCGCCGCAGGCCGTCGCCGACGAAGTTGAAGGCGAGGACGGTCAAGAAGATCGCCACGCCCGGCGCGAACGCGAGCCAGGGCGCGACCTCGAGGTACTGCGAGCCGGTGCGGAGCATCGACCCCCAGGACGGCGTCGGCGGCTTCACGCCGACGCCGAGGAATGAGAGCGACGCCTCGGTCACGATCGCGGTCGCGACCAGCAGCGTGGCCTGGACGATGATCGGGGCGGTGGCGTTCGGCCAGATGTGGCGGGCCATGATCGTCAGCGGCGAGGCGCCGATCACCTGGGCGGCGTGGACGAACTCGCGCTCGCGGAGCGAGAGGACCTGGCCACGCGTCAGGCGGGCCATCGCCGGCGTCGAAACGAACCCGATCGCGATCATGGCGTTGCCGATGCCCGGCCCGAGCGCCGCCGTGATCCCGAGCGCCAGGATCAGGCCGGGGAACGCCTGGACCGAGTCGATGAAGCGCATGATCACGTCGTCGACGAAGCCGCCGAGGTAGCCGGCGAGCAGCCCAAGCGTCACGCCGAGCGCCACCGCGATCCCGACGGCGATGATCCCCACTTGGAGCGAGACCCGCGCACCATAGATGATCCGGGACAGGACGTCGCGCCCGAGGTCGTCCGTGCCGAGCCAGTGGGCGGTCGACGGCGCCTCGGTCAGCGCCAGGTAGTCCTGGGTGTTCGGGTCGTACGGCGCGATGACGTCGGCCAAGATCGCGCAGAGGAAGACGATCCCCGAGATCGTCAGGCCGGTGCCGACGAGGCGGGTTTCGAGGAGCTGGCGGAAGAACCGCTGCCCGCGAGTGCCCCACGAGCGCGGGCCGATCCCCGCGTCGTAGGCCCGTCCGGGCCGTGCGCGCTCGGCGACGGCGGCGACACTGCCGCCCTGCCCGTGAGGTGCGTCCATGCGTGACTCCCGGTTATCGGTAGCGAATGCGCGGGTCGAGGTAGCCGTAGACGAGGTCGGTCAAGAGGTTCGCGACGATCACCGCCGCGGTCAGGATCAGGATCGCGCCCTGGAGGACCGGGTAGTCGCGGAAGAAGATCGCGTCGACGGCCGCCCGCCCGACGCCCGGGATCGCGAAGACCGTCTCGGTGATCGCCGCGCCGGAGACCAGGTTGCCGACCTGGAGGCCGAGGATCGTGACGACCGGGATCATCGCGTTCTTGAGCGCGTGGGCGACGACGACGACCCGCTCGCGGAGGCCCTTGGCGCGGGCGGTGGTGACGTAGTCCTGCTCGAGCACCTCGATCAGCGCCGAGCGGCCCTGGCGCATGATGACCGCCGCCGAGTGCGTGCCGAGCACGACGGCCGGCATGAACAGCATCTTGGCGCTGAGCCAGGGATCGTCGAAGGGCGAGGTGTACCCGCTCGGCGGTAGCCAGCGCAGCGCGACCGCGAAGACGTACATGAAGAGCAGCGCCTGCCAGAAGCTCGGGAGCGCGATGCCGCCGAGCGCGAGCACCGTCCCGGCCGCGTCGATCCGGCTGCCCGGCCGAAGCGCGGAGATGATCGCGACGGGGAGCCCGATCAGGATCCCGAACAGCAGGCCGGCCAGCCCGACGTACAGGCTGATCGGCACGCGGCGCAGCAGGATGTCGGCGACCGGCTCGCCGGTCCGGATCGACCGCCCGAAGTCGCCCTGGAGGGTCCGGCCGGCCCAGGAGAGGTACTGCATCCAGAGCGGCTGGTCGAGGCCGAGCTCGGCGCGGAGCTGGCGGTACGTCTCCTGGGTGCCGACGTTCTCACCGAGCATCGCCAGGGCCGGGTCGCCCGGCAGGATGTAGAGCAGGCCGAACGAGATCAGGCTGACGATGAACAGCACGGGAATCATGCTGACGAGCCGGCGCAGCACGTACTCACGCATCGGGCCCTCCAGCCCCGGTGGTCGACCGCGCGCCGGCCGCGGCCGGCACCGACCGGTACGCGCCGTTCGGCACGGCGCCGCACGATTCGCGGATCCGCAGCGAGGTCGGCACGACGCGGTCGCGCACCGCGATCGCGTCGCCTGCCAGGCGCGCGAAGAGCGCCTCCGCCGCCATCTCGCCGAGCTCGACCCGCGGATGGGCGACCGTCGTGACGGCCGGTGTGGCGTAGCGGGCGGCCTCGATGTCGTGGAAGCCGACGACGGCAACGTCGCCCGGCACGCGGACGCCGGCCTCGTAGAAGCCGCGCAGCGCCCCGAGCGCGGTCCGGTCGTTGAAGGCGACGACGGCCGTGGGCCGCGCCGATCGATCCGGGAAGCGCTCGAGGAGGGCGTGGGCCATCGCCCGCCCGCCCTCGATCTCGCGGCCGCCGGCGAACAGCCAGTCCGGCTCCGCCGCGACGCCGGCGGCGGCGAGCGCCGCGACGTAGCCGCGGTACCGTGCCGCC
>JALYGH010000252.1 GCA_030777205.1 Chloroflexota bacterium | reverse complement strand
CTCGAACGCTTGCGCCACCGTCCCGTCCGATCCGTCCCGCGGCGCATCCCGCTTCGCTCGGTACACCTCGCCGCGCGGGACGAGGAACGGCCAATCGACCGGCGGCAGGAAGGCCTCGGTCTCCTTCAGCCCGAGCAGCTTGAGGAGGCCGAGCCCGCGTGCGAGCGCCTGGAGTCTGCTCCGCTGGTAGAGCCGGAGCAGGAAGACGAAGCCCCGGAACAGGCGCATGTCCCAGAACAGGTAGCGGAACGTCAGGTGACGGACGAGCCGCTCCGGCCAGCTTCGCGGGACGTTCGGGGCGATCGCCGTTCGTAGGGCGACCTGGAGGGGGTCCATGTGGACGCCGGCCGGGCAGACGGCGGTGCAGGCGTCGCAGACGAGGCAGTTCTGCTCGTGCTCAATCAGGTCGGGCGTCAGCGCGATCCGGCCGTCCTGGAGCATCCGCATCATCGCCACCCGCCCGCGTGGCCCCTCGCCCTCGTGACCGGTCAGCACGTACGTCGGACAGGAGGTTAAGCACTGCCCGCAGCGGACGCACGACAGCATGTTGCCGTACTCGCCGCCGAGCAGCTCGCGCTGCCAGGCGGCGAGGTCCGTGTCCTCCGTCGCAGTGTAGGACACGGGGCCGTTCCGCGCGCCGGGTATGCCCTGGTCCGGCGTGGCGCGAGTGTCGGTCATCGCGCGGCGGCGGGCTGTGCCGCGGTCACCGGCACCCGGCTGCCCTCGGTGAAGCTGCGCTGGGCGGCCGCGACCCCGGCGCCCAGGTCGACCGGGATGCCGCACGCCTGAAGCGCCAACTCGACCCCGCCGAGCGTGCCGATCACTTCCAGCTCGTTCAGGGCGCCGAGATGGCCGATGCGGAAGATCTTGCCCTTCACCTTGCTCAGCCCGACGCCGAGCGAGAGGTCGAACATGTCCCGGGCGGCCCTGATGACGTCGCCGCTGTCAAACCCATCCGGGACGACGACGGCGGTGAGGCTGTTCGAGTACTCGCGCGGATCCTGGCAGAGGTTGCGCAGGCTCCAGGCTTCGACGGCCGCGCGCACGCCATCCGCCAGGCGCCGGTGGCGCGCGAACACGTTCTCCAGGCCCTCTTCGAACATGATGTCGAGTGCCTCGCGGAGGCCGAACAGCAGCAGTGTGGCCGGGGTGTAGGGGAAGAAGCCGGCCGCGTTGTCCTCTATGATGCGCCGCCAGTCGAAGAAGTTGCGCGGGCTGCCACCCGCCTTGCTGATCTCGAGCGCCCGCGGCCCGACGCAGAGGAACGCCATGCCGGGTGGGAGCATCAGGCCCTTCTGGCTGCCGGTCAGCGTGACGTCGACGCCCCAGTCGTCCATCCGGTAGTCGATGCTGCCGAGGGAACTGACGGTATCGACGATCAGCAGCGCGTCGTGGCCGGCTGCGTCGATCGCCTTGCGGATGGCCGCGATATCGGTCGTGGCGCCGGTCGACGTCTCGTTGTGGACGACCAGCACGGCCTTGTAGCCGCGGGCGTCGTCGGCGCGGAGCTTCTCCTCGACCAGGTCGGCCGGCACGCCGCGGCCCCACTCCACCTCGTACTCGTCGACGACGAAGCCGAGGCTGCGGGCGGCGTCGGCGAAGAGCATGCTGAAGTGGCCGTTCTGAACCGACAGCACGCGGTCGTCGGGCGCCAGCACGTTGACGAGGGCGGCCTCCCAAGCGCCGGTGCCGGACGCGGGGTACAGGACCACCTTGCCCTGCTCGGACTTGAACACGCGGGCGACGTCGGGCAGCAGCCCGCGCACGAGCCGGGCGAACTCGGGTCCGCGGTGGTCGATGACCGGGCGGTCCATCGCCCGCAGGACGCGATCGGGCACGTTGGTTGGCCCGGGGATCTGGAGGAATGAGCGCCCGCTGACCATGGCAGCTCCTCTATCGTGCGTCGTCGGTCCACGCCGCGCAGTTCGCGACGCCATCTCATCCGTTGGTTCCTTCGAGGATACGCCCTGATCCGGTGGATCGGCCAGCCCCGGGAGGCTACAGGGCCGGCCCGGGCGCGATCCGTAGCCCCGATGAAGACGGCGTGCCGTAACCCCCAGGACGGCCTCTCGTCTGTCATTCCGAAGGGGTCACCCTACCTGTCATCCTGAGGAGCGCAGCGGCGTGGGATCTCTGCACGGAGCAGCCCATCTCAACGCGAGCGCCCGGCCTCCTCGGCCGGAGATCCCTCGCTCCGCTCAGGATGACCGAAGAGGCCGGGGTGGCAGATCAAGTGCCGAGTCTCCCCTCAGATCCAGCCTGGCGGAGTGCTAAGGGCAGCGAGACCGCTGTAAGGCGTCCCCGCCCTACGACTTGGTGCCCTTGCCGAACTTCTGCAGCAGGGCGCTGTCGAAGCTGAAGGTGGTTTGCTGACGCTCGTGCCAGCGCTCGAATGCCAGCTCGATCAGTCGGTCGATCAGCTCGGGGAACGAGACGCCGCTCGGCTCCCAGAGGTAGAACGAGAGCGAGCCGGGCATCGTATTGATCTCGTTGACGCAGATCCGGCCGCTGACCGGATCGACCAGGAAGTCGATGCGCGCGATGCCGGCGCAGTCGGTCGAGATGAACGCCTCGACCGCCATCCGCTGGATCTGCTTCGTCAGGTCGTCCGAGATCGGGGCGGGGATGCGGCGGCTCGCCGAGGCCATGCCCTCGCCGGCGCCGGCCTTGCCCTTCCCGCCGCGCAGGTACTTGTCCTCATAGCTGAGGATGTCGGTCCAGCGGACCGGCTGCTCGCAGACCGACGCGCGGGGCTCGTCGTTGCCGAGGACCGAGCAGTTCACCTCGATGCCGCCCTCGAACCCCTCCTCGACCATCAGGCGGCGGTCGTAGGCCGCGGCGATCTCGATGGCGCGGGCCAGGCTCGCGCGGTCGGTCGCCTTGGTGATTCCGACACTCGACCCGAGATTGGCCGGCTTGACGAACAGCGGGTAGCGGAGCGTCCGCTCGGCCTCGTCCAGCACTGTGTCGCGCTCGGTCTGCCAGCGATGGCGGGCGAACCAGATGTAGTTGACCGTCGGTAAGTCGGCGGCCCGGAATGCCGCCTTCATCACGATCTTGTCCATCCCGACCGCCGACCCGACCACCCCCGCACCGACGTACGGTACGTTGGCCAGCTCGAACAGGCCCTGGAGCGTGCCGTCCTCCCCGTATGTACCGTGGACGATCGGGAAGAATGCGTCGGCCACGCCAACCTTCGTGCGCCGCGTGCCGAGCGGTCCGCTCTCCTCCACGAATAGCCGGTTCCCGAATGGCTCCGGTCGCAGGTAGACCGGGCGGCACTTCTCGAGCAGCGTCGGGAGGTCGCGATACGCCTCGATCCGCCGCAGCTCCGGGCCGGTGTACCAGCGGCCCTCCTTCGTGATGAAGATCGGCAGCGGCTCGTAGCGGCGCGGGTCCATCGCGTCCATCGCCTGGATGGCTGTGACGATCGACACCTCGTGCTCGACGGACCGGCTCCCGAACAGTACCGCGATCCGCTGCTTGCGCCTCTGGTCGTACATCGTGTCCCCATCGGTCGCCGCCGCGGCGTCCCTGCCGCGTGGACGACGATCTCCGCTCCGGCGGCTCCCCCTCCGAGCCCGGCCGACGGGGATGATACACCCGACCCGCATCCCGGGCCCGATGGGGCCCGGCGATGCCCAGGCGTTTCAGTCGAGCTTGAGCGTGTCGAAGACCTGACGAACGGTCAGATCGAGGCCGGGCAGTAGGTCGCCGAGCGGTATCCGGTCGCCGCCACGTAGGGCGAGTGGCGGCCGATCCGGCCGGAAGGCCAGGACGATCCGGTCCTTCTCGTCGACGAGCAGCGCGGCCTGCACGCCATCCGCCACGTACCAGACGCAGCGCGCCACCAGCCTCGTCACGTTCTGCCTGGGCGACAAGATCTCGATGGCGACATCCGGCGGGGTCGTGAAGTCGTTGGCCACCTCGCCGTCGGGACCGCGCGGAATTTTTCCCCAGCGGTACACGGCCACGTCCGGAACAACCGAACGGCCTCCGAACCGAGTACGAAGCTCCGGAAAGGCGAGCGCCAGCTTGGTCGGCTCGGTCAGTCGATTGATGAAGCTACTCAGCACCCACTGTAGCCGGCTGTGCTTGCCCTTCGGCGACACTTTCTGCGTCACCACCCCATCTTCGTACTCGAGGTACGGCTTGCGCTCGGGCAGCTCGAGGAACTGCTCCAGCGACATCGCCTGCCCGACGGGGGAGCGACGCCTACGGTGCGCGATCGCCATGCGTGTCTCCCAAGGATCGCCTGCGCCAATCATAGCGAAGCGATCCCTTGCCGAGGTGGCGCTGGTCTCCGGCGCGCACGCCGCCCGAGCAGCCGCGCTTACGACGGGCGGAGGAAGTGGCTGACCACTCGACAGAAGCGGCCGGGGTCGTCGGCGTACGAGAAGTGGCCGGCCCCGGGGAACACCACCAGGCCGGCGTCGGGGATCAGCCGCTCCATGAGCTGGCCGTCCACGAGCGGGGTTGCGTCGTCCAGCTCACCCCAGATCAGGAGCGTCGGCGCCTGGACGTTTGGCAGGAGGTGACGCGCGTCGTCGTTTACGAGCCGCACGAGCGTGCCGCGTAGCGGACCGCACGCGGCGCGATAGTCCGCGGAGCCGAAGCGACGCTCGAACAGGGCCCGCAGTGGGGCGCCGCGCGGGCCGGCCAGCGGCCGACTCTGCAGGACGCGCCGCCCCGCCTTGAATGCCAGCACGCGGGCCTGGTACGCCGCGCCCCGCCGGCCGCGGATGCCGGCGCTGTCGATCAGGACGAGTCGGTCGACGCGATCGGGATGGCGGGCGGCGAACGCGAACGCAAAGTGCCCGCCGCGCGAATGCCCCAAGAGATTGGCGCGGCGGATGCCGAGCTGATCCAGGAGTGCCGTGATGATGGCCAGGTACTCCTCCGAGCCCCAGACGGCCGGCAAGGGGTCGCTCGCGCCGAAGCCGGGCAGGTCCGGCGCCACCGAATCGTGGCTGTCCGCGAGGCAGGCCTGGATCGACGCGACGGCCGCGCTGCTGGCGCCCCAGCCGTGGAGGACGACGGCAATCGGGCGAGTGCCGTCCAGCGCGCCACGGGTGCGGCACGCGATCCGCAGCCCGTCGATGACGACCTCGCGGCTGCGCTCGGCCGCCGGCGGGTTAGCGGTCATCGGCAGCGGCGCTCAACGTCATCGGCGGCCATTTGTGTGCGGCCATCGGCGCCCGCCGGGAGTGTCGTCAGTGATCATACTGGTCCGGCAAGTCGTTCTCGAATAGCACCACGTCGCCCGGCGCGAGCATGCCCTGCAGGCGCGCGGTCGCCTCGTCGAGGCTGCGCACGACGTGGGCGCGCTCGGATGGGAAGCCCCGCTCACGCAGGCCGGCCAGGATCGGTCGCGCCCGCTCCGGGCCGACCAGGATCACCTCGTCGCAGACGGTGGCCGCCTTCCGTCCGAACTCGCGGTTCTCGGCCTCCTCGCGCTCGGCCAGCTCGATCATGCCGGGCGTGACCAGCACCTTCTTGCCGCCGTTCAGCTCGCCGAGCACGTCCAGCGCCTCGGCCGCGCCCTCCGGGTTCGAGTTGAAGGCGTCGTCGATGACCAGCACGCCGCCCGCTCCCTGGATCGGTTGGAGGCGATGCTCGACCGGCGCGATGCTCCGCGCCGCGGCGGCGATCTCGGGAAGCGTCATGCCCATCTCGATCGCCGCCGCCGTCGCGGCTAGGACGTTGGCGACATTGTGCCGGCCGAGCACGCCAACCCGGAACTCGGCCTCGCCGTGGCCGTCCGCCGCGACGGTGAACCGGAGCCCCTCGCGCGTCGTGCGGACGTCCGTCGCGCGCACGGCTGCCCCGGGCTCTCGCTGTCCGTAGCGCACGACCTTCAACCCGCGCCTCTCAGCCCGGTCGCCGATGACCCGGACGAGCGGGTCGTCCTGATTGACGACCGCGGCGCCATCCGGTGGCAGCGCCTCGATCAGCTCCTCCTTCGCTCGGGCGACGTTCTCCATCGTCTTGAACCGCTCCAAGTGCTCCGGCCCGATGGTGGTCAGCACGCCGATGCGCGGAAAGACGAGGCTGCAGAGGAAGCGGATGTCGCCGGGGACGTAGTCGCCCAGCTCGGCCACGAACACCTCATGGGTCGGCCGGAGCTGCTCGCGGATCACGCGACTCAGGCCCATCGGCGTGTTGTAGCTGCCGGGCGGCTTGAGCACGCTGTAGCGGGCGGCCAGGATCGTCGCCAGGAACTCCTTGGTGCTCGTCTTGCCGTAGGATCCCGCGACCGCCAGGACGGTCGGTCCGTGTCGGCGCAAGACCTGTCGGGCGTCGTCCAGGTAGTAGCGGCGGAACGCCTCCTCGACCGGCCAGAGGAGGAGGTTCGCGGCGGCCACGATCGGCGGCGCGAGCAGGCTGACGGCCGCGCTCCCGAGCACGAGGGCGGGTAGCGCGCGCTCGCGGGCGGTCCCGCCGCGCGCGGCGAGGACGGCGGCCGGGCC
>JALYGH010000251.1 GCA_030777205.1 Chloroflexota bacterium | reverse complement strand
GCCGGGGCGCGGCTCGGGTCGCCGCTCGGACTCGCAAAGGTCGCGGCGAGCAAGGTGCCGCGTCCGCCACCGACAGCGACGACGGTCCGGAATGCTGAGAAATCGTAGGCGGCGGTGACCGCCTCGGCGTCCGGGCCGCTCCGGTTCGTCATGGCCGCGTCGAAGATGGCGCCGGCCTCGGGCCGCTCGGCCACATACGCGAAAATGCCCGTCCGGTAGGCATGCTCGAAGGCAGGCTGGCCCGTCGTCACGCCGTGCAGGAGATGTCCCCACGGCCGCCAATTCCATTCCTCGCCAGCATGATGGCGAACGGCGCCAAACGACGTTCACGGTATCGAACGGGCGAGGGTGCCGCCGCGAGCGAGCGCTGTCGAGGCCCCGAAGGGTGACCGGGGTGCGACGGCCCCCGCGCCCTGAATCGGCGCGGGGGCCGTCCTCGTTCCTGGCGATCGCGCGGGGAGCCTGGGCCGGCTACGCGTCGTCCTCGTCGATCTCCTCGACCAGGCCCATGTCGAGCAGGTCCTCGTAAATCTTCCGGTTGTTGGCTTCGATCGCCGCCGAGACCAGGATCACGAGCTTCGAGTCGTCCAGGTTCGGGTTCTCTTCGCGCAGCTCGATCATCGCCTGGCCCAACATGTAGGCCAGCTCCTTCGACGACAGGCCGATCGGCGGCGCATCGTCCTCGTCATCCAGCTCCCCGTTGGTCAGGGCATTGTCATTCACGAACCTCTCCTCGCTCGGGCGGAGTATCAGCGTCGCCTCGCAGCGCCTCGATCTCGCGGTCCAGCGCGGCGAGCGTGTCGTACTCCTCCGACGCGAGCTTGAAGCAGCGCTGGAGGAGGAGTTCGGCCAGGCGTCCGCCCCGTTGTCCCGGATCGCGCACTGCCCGGGTCAGCTCCGCGACGCGGTAGCGCTCGCCGAGCTGGCGCCCGACTCGCTCCATCTCGCCGACGGTCTCGTCCAGGAGCGCGCCGTCGCCCCCTTCGGCCGCGTATCGCACCGTCCCGATCAGGCGCGCCAGCTTCTCGACCTTCTCTCGATCCGTCATGAGGCTGAGCAACAACTCGTCCACGTCGACGGACGGGAGGGCGGCAGGCTCGCGCTCGGGCTCCGGTTCCGGCGGACCCGCCGGCCGGCTCTCGTAGAGGCGGGCGTACTCGCCGGCAAGGTCGGTCATCAGGATCAGCAGGCGCTGGACATCGTTCGCGTCGACCGTGCCGCCGTCGATCAGGTCGTCGCCGCGCGCCGACGCCGTCTCCTCGACCCAGGCGAGGCTCTCGACCCGCTCCGGAAACGGCGGGAGCGGGAACGCCGACGGCCCGGTCGGGATCATTCCCCCAAACTGGGCGGCGAACATCGGCGGGATGTAGCGACTGAAGTCCAGCGAGATCGGCGGAACGACGACGTAGCTCGCCAGGATCTGGCCCGGGTCGTCGTTGGCGCGGAAGTAGACCAGCGCGTGGCCACGCGGCCGCTTCGGATCACCACGCTCGAAGGAGAGCTGCATAAGAGTAAGTATAGTGGCGAGAGGGCAGGGGACAGGTATCGTCTACCCTCTGGCGAGGAGGTGACGCGATGGCCGAGGAGATGGTGACGAGCGCCATGGCGCCGGGCAGTGGGCGCGCGGCGCCGCTGAAGTTCGGGTGGCGCGTCCCGATGTGGGATCCCGACCGGGCGCCCGCGACCACCTGGCTGCCGGCTGTGCGCGCCAGCCTGGACGCGCTGCGGGGATCGTACGATTCGATCTGGCTCTCGGATCACCTGGTGCCCGGCACGACGTGGATGCCGCCCGAGCCGGACACGCTCGAGTGCTGGACGGCCGTGACCCACTTCGCCACGGCGTTCCCCGAGTACCAGGTCGGCCAGATCGTGCTCGGCAACTCCTACCGGCACCCGCCGCTGCTCGCCAAGATGGCCTCGACGCTCCAGCTCCTGACCGGTGGGCGGCTGATCCTCGGCATCGGCGCCGGCTGGATGGAGTCGGAGTACCGGATGTACGGCTACGAGTATCCGCCGGCCCCGGTCCGACTTGAGCAGCTCGACGAGGCGGTCCAGATCATCCGCAGGCTGTGGACGACCAGCCCGGCGACGTTCCGTGGCAAGCACTACACGATCGAGGCGGCCTATGCGAACCCGCGGCCGGACCCGGCGCCGCCGCTCTTGATCGGCTCGCACGGCGAGAAGATCGGCCT
>JALYGH010000250.1 GCA_030777205.1 Chloroflexota bacterium | reverse complement strand
CCCAGGGAGCCAGAGGATAGTCATGACAATCGCCCAAGCGGCGCGGAAGGCGTCGCCGCGCTTGCCGTAGCGGGTGGCGAGGGCGCGGAACTGCTTGCAGCGGGCGAACAGGTTCTCGACCAGGTGGCGCCGGCGGTACGCGGCGCGGTCGAACGGTCCGGAGCGGTGCTCGGTGCTGAGCTTCGGGATGGTGTGGCGGATGCCGCGACGGCGGCAGGCGCCGCGGAGGCGGCGGCCGGTGTAGCCCTTGTCGCCGACGGCACGGTCGGGCCGCACGCGCGGCCGGCCGCGTCCGGCGCGCCGGATGGCCCCCTGGTGCAGCAGGCGGTCGGCCAGGGTGGCCTCGTGCTGCTGGCCCGGGGTCAGCAGCACCGTCAGGCCCGTGCCGCGGCCCTCCGCCTTGAGGTGCACCTTCGTGCTGAAGCCGCCCTGGCTGCGCCCGAGCGCCTCGGATTCCGCGTCCCCCCCTTTGCCCCGGCCGCATGCTGGTGCGCCCGGATCACGCTCCCGTCCAGGAACTGGACGCTCCAGTCCACCTCCCCGGCCGCGTCGGCCTCCTGCTGGACGGCCGCGAAGAGTCGGTCCCAGATCCCGGCCACCCGCCACCGCCAGAACCGACTGTACACCGTCGACCACGGGCCATACCGCGCGGGTAGGTCGCGCCACGGCGCACCGGTCCGCAGCCGCCACAGAATGCCATCGATGATCGTTCGATGGTCCTTGTTCGGCTTCCCCACCTCGGGCTTCTCGGGGGGCAGCAAGGGGGACAGCCGCTCCCACTGCTGGTCGGTCAACTCGCCTCGATGTGCCATACCAACCGTGCAGCAAATTCCGGCCCACCCACCTGGTCGGTATGCGTACATGCCCTAGCCCTTGCTACGCGGCGGATCGTATGGAAGAATACATATGGCACCGGCGTCATCATGCGGCTAAGGGGGAAGATCAGCCGCTTCGGACGAGAGTCGAGGCGGTAGTAACGTGCAAGGACCGTGAGCGGCCGACGCGCAGTCTGGGGAGGCTGATCGCCGGCATGTTCGGGGATGTTTCAACCGGGGTCCGTATCGCCACGGCGGGCTGGGGGGTAGGACCGTGCCGCTCTTGCCATGCGGGCAGCAGCTTGTCGTCTGCGAGCTTTGCGCCGCGCGCGCTCGACCGCTCTATCAACTCAGCGTCCGCATGCCATCCGGCGAGCTTATCGTCGCGACGCTGTGCCGGATCTGTCACGTAAGGCTGGCGCCCCGCCAGGTGGAGGGGCCGCACCGATGAACCAGGCGAAGACGGTTCTCGTGGTGGATGACGAGGACGAAATCCGCGGCTTCCTGAGGCTGGCGCTCGAAGACAAGGGGTACAGCGTCGAGACTGCCAGGAATGGCCGCGAGGCGCTCGACAAGGTCCGGCAAGATCCACCGGACGCGATCCTGCTGGACCTCATGATGCCGACGATGAACGGCTGGAGCTTCCTGGCAACCCAGCGCACACTATCCGCGAAGTACCGTGCACCGGTCCTGGCCATGTCGGCCATGGGCGGGGCGTACATGGCCCGCGAGCTGGGCGCCAGGGGCTTCCTGGCCAAGCCCCTGGACCTGGACGTGTTGTATCGGAGGCTGCACACCCTGCTGGCATGACTCGGCACGGCCGTTGCGCCGCGCCCGTCTCATCCAGCCACTGCACGTAGGGATCGGCTGCGCGCCCGCCCCGCCACGCGCCTGTCATACGTCACGCGACCGTCTCGCGGGTCCCCTCGAAGCGGAGATGCTCGCCGCGCTCGACGATCTCTCGGAGGGCCCGGGCCGTCTCCCACAGCTCGGCGTAGGTCGTGTGGAGCGGGATCGGCGCCAGGCGGATCACGTTCGGCGGGCGGAAGTCCGGGATGATCCCGCGCGCCTTGAGCGCCTTCGCGATCCGCACCGCCTCGGCGTGCTCGACGGCGACGTGCCCGCCGCGCCGCTCGTCCTCGCGGGGCGTCCCGACCGCGTACCCGAGCGCGGCCAGCTCGTCCACGAGCGCCATCAGGTAGGCCGTCTGGTCGAGCGACTTGGCCCGGATCGCCTCGATGCCGGCCTCGCGGCCGATTGCCAACGCGCCGTAGAGCGCCGCCGCCCCGAGCACCGGCGGCGTGCCGATCTGCCAGGCGCCGGCCCCGGCCGCCGACGCGAAGTCGAGGGCGAGGTCGAACTGGCGCGCCTTGTCCGAACCCCACCAGCCGGCCAGCCCCGGTGGCGTGCCGTGGTGGCGCGCATGGACGAACAGCGTGCCGACCGCGCCCGGCCCGCCGTTCAGGTACTTGTAGGTGCACCAGATCGCGAAGTCCGCGCCCCAGTCGTGCAGCCGGTGCGGCACGACCCCGACCGAGTGGGAGCCATCCCAGCCGATGGGGATGCCCCGCTCGCGGGCGGCCCGGGTCAGCCGCTCGACGTCCAGCAACTGCCCGCTCCGGTAGAGCACCGTCGGCAGCAGGACCAGCGCGACCTCGTCCGTCATCCGGGCGATCAGATCGTCCTCGTCGAGCGTGCGGCCGTCGCGGCTCGGCGTCAGCACCAGGTGCTCGGCCGGGTCGAGCTCGCGCAGCCGGACCTGGCTGACCAGGGCGTAGATGTCGGAGGGGAAGTTCAGCGCATCGGCCAGGATCTTCGTCCGCGCCCCGATCGGGCGGTAGAACGTCGCGACGAGCGCGTGGAGGTTCACCGTCGTCGAGCCGGTGACGACGACTTCGGAGGGGCACGCGCCGACCAGCTCGGCCTGGAGCGCGCCCAGCTCCTCGCCGAGCCCGAACCAGGGGCGCCGCCGGCCAGCCAGCCTTCGATGCCGCTCTCCTGCCAGGCGTCGAGCGCGCCCAGCACGGCCGCCTCGGCGTCCCGCGAGGCGAGCCCGAGCGAGTTGCCGTCGAGGTAGATCGTGCCCGATCGGACGTAGAACCGCGCCCGAAATCGGGCGAGCGGATCCCTGGCGTCGCGTGCCTCGGCCTCCGCCCGCCCGCTCATCCGCGCGCCAGCGTCAGGTGGAGGCTGCCGTACGGCGGGCGCGGGTCGGTGTAGACCTTCACCGTGGGGTCGGCGTCCGAGACGGCGGCCGTGTCCCAGAGACGGTTCTGGCCCTCGAAGGAGACGACGGCGAGCTGCGGGAAGCGCGCCAGCAGCCGCTGCCCCATCTCGTGCATCAGGTGCTGGATCGACATGCTGACGAATTCGTGGAAGACCGTCTCGACGAGGTCGCCCACCTGCTCGGCCGGGACATAGCGCGCGTGGTCGTCCGCCAGCGCGTCCGCGACGTCGGCGTACGTCCAGCCGACGTCGAGGTAGATGAACAGTGGGCGGTCGGTGACCTCCGGCAGGGTCGTGTAGGCGTCGCGGACGAAGCTCTTGAAGGCGCTGCCGGTCACCTTGATCAGCCGCAAGCCCTCGCGGCCGCAGCGGTGGTCGACCACGCGCGCCCCGTCGCCGTCGCGCACGACTTCGAGCATGGCGACGGCGTAGTCGTCGCGGCCCTGGCCGAACAGCACCCGGCTGTCCTCGAAGCCGTCACCGGCCGGCACGCGGGCCGGGACGAACGGGAGCTCGCGCCCGATCAGCCGCAGCGTGCCCATCTGCTCCCAGGTCTCGAAGAAGCGCCGCCCGAGGAAGTACAGCCAGCCTTCGAGCGTGGCCCCGGCGTACTCCAGGCTCGCGCGGTGGACGAAGTTCTTCATCGTGTCGGTCGCGACGACGTTCGAGTTGTCGCCCTCGGTGTAAGCCGGGCGGAAGTTATCGTCGAGGACCTGGACCTCGAGGTCGGCGGCGAGCAGGACGTTCTCCCGCCCGACGAACGACGATTCGGGGATCGGCGCCACGCCGGTCAGCGGCGTCGCGTACGTCCGGTACGTCGAGACCGCCGCCTTGCCGTACCGAATGGTGGCAAGTCGCCCGGGACGCTGGAGGCGTACGTCGTCTTCACCCATGCGGTCGTGTCCCATCCTTCCCGATCGCGCGGTTCGCGCGGCGTCGATCATCGCACGAAGCCGGTCCGCCTCGCGAGCGGACCCGCTCGCCTTCCGCCGCGACGCGGACGGCGGCGGGTACACCGTCCGGCTCGTGCCCGGTATGAGTGAAGTGCTCCTGACGAAGTGGCTCGAGCGCGGCGCGGCAGCCTGCTTCCGCGCCGGGCGTCACGGGCACCGCGGCAATGCCGTGTGGCGCCCCGCTCATCAGCTCCCGATCAACCTGCCAGGCGCCGGAATGCCTCGCGGTACCGTTCGCTCGTGGCGGTCACCACCTCGTCCGGGAGGGCGGGGGCCGGCGGCGTCCGGTCCCAGCCGGTCGCGTCCAGCCAATCGCGGATCGGCTGCTTGTCGAGGGAGGGCGGCGCGCGGCCGGGTTCCCACGCATCCGCCGGCCAGAAGCGGGATGAGTCCGGCGTGAGCGACTCGTCGATCTGGACGACCTCGCCGTCGAGCAGCCCGAACTCGAACTTCGTGTCGGCGATGATGATCCCGCGCGCCAGGGCGTAGTCGTGCGCCCGCTCGTAGAGCGCCAGGCTCTTCGCCTCGAGCGTCCGGGCCAGGTCGGGGCCGACCAGGTTGCCAAGCTCGGCGACGGTGATCGGCTCGTCGTGGCCCTGCTCGGCTTTGGTCGACGGCGTGAAGCGCGGCTCCGGCAGGCGCGATCCCTCCAGCAAGCCGGGCGGCAGCGGCGCGCCGGCCACCGTGCCGTGGCGGCGGTACTCGGCCCAGCCGGCCCCGGCCAGGTAGCCCCGCACGACGCACTCGGCGTCGATCCGGCGACAGGCGCGCACCAGCAGCGCCCGCCCGTGCAGGATGTCGGCGTGACGACACGCGGGCTCCGGCCAGCGGTCCGGGTCGTCGGTCACGTAGTGGTTCGGCGCAACGCCGGCCAGTCGCTCGAACCAGAACGCCGACAGCGCGGAGAGCACGATCCCCTTGCCGGGGATCGGCCGATCGAGGACGACGTCGAACGCCGAGACGCGGTCGGTCGCGACCATCAGCAGGTGCTCGCCGAGGTCGTACATCTCGCGGACCTTACCGCGCGCAAGCAGCGGCAGGTCCGGCAGGAGTAGCTCCGAGACCGTCGGCGGCGGATCGGCCCCGTCGAGGAACGGGTGGCGGATCAGGGCGTCAGCCCCAGCCGCTCGAATGCCACGTCGACATTGCGGAGGTGGTACTCGAGCTCGAAGCAGTCGTCGATCTCCGCGGGCGACAGCCGCTCCCGAACGCGGGAGTCTTGCATCAGCAGCGTCCGCAGGTCGCCCTCGCCGGCCCAGACCCGCTTCGCGTTGGCCTGGACGATGAGGTAGGCCTCGTTGCGGGCGAGGCCCGCCTGCACGAGCTTGAGCAGGACGCGCTCGGAGAAGATCAGTCCCTTCGTCAGTTCGATGTTCGCCCGCATCCGCTCCGGAAAGACCTGGAGCCCCTCCATGATCTCGGCGAACAACTGGAGCATGTAGTCGAGCGCGATCGTCGCGTCCGGTAGGATGATCCGCTCGGCCGACGAGTGGCTGATGTCGCGCTCGTGCCAGAGCGCCACGTCCTCCAGGGCCGGCAGCGCGCAGGCCCGCACGACCCGCGCCAGCCCGCACAGCCGCTCGGTCAGCTCCGGGTTGCGCTTGTGGGGCATCGACGAGGAGCCCTGCTGACCGGCCGAGAACGGCTCGGCGACCTCGCCGATCTCGGTTCGCTGGAGGGACCGGATCTCCGTCGCCATCTGATCGAGGGTCGCGGCGATGACCGCCAGCGCCGTGACAAAGGCGGCGTGGCGATCCCTCTGGAGGATCTGCGTCGAGGCCGGCGAGGCAGCCAGGCCCAGCCGCGCACAGACCGACTCCTCCACCTGAGCCGGGACGTTGGCGTGCGTCCCGACGGCGCCCGAGATCTTGCCGACCGCCACCTCCCGCCGCGCCGCGTCGAGCCTCTCGCGGTCGCGGCGCAGCATCGCCACCCAGACCGCCATTTTGTGACCGAATGTGGTCGGTTCGGCGTGGACCCCGTGCGAGCGGCCGATGCACGGCGTGCGGCGGTGGCAGGTTGCCAGGCGGCTCACGGCCTGCTCGAGCCGATCGAGGTCGCCGCGGAGGATCTCGACCGCGTCCAGGAGCTGGAGTGACGTGGCGGTGTCCCAGACGTCCGACGACGTCAGGCCGAAGTGGATCCAACGGCCGGCCTCGCCGGCCGATTCGGCCATGCTGCGGACGAACGCGATCACGTCGTGGCGGGTCTCGGCAAACAACGTGGCAATCCGATCCAGGTCGAACGTCGCCGCCCGAATCAGCGACAGGGCGTCGTCGGGTACCACGCCGCGCTCGTTCCAGGCTTCGCAGACCGCGACCTCGACGCGGCGCCAGGTCTCGTACTTGTGCTCGTCAGACCAGACCCGGGCCATCTCCCGGTGGGAGTAGCGTGGAATCACGCC
>JALYGH010000249.1 GCA_030777205.1 Chloroflexota bacterium | reverse complement strand
GTCACCGGGCGGCTGGGCTCGACGGAGACGACGGCGATGGTTCATCCGAGACGCTTCACCGAGGCGATGCTGCGGGCGACCCTGGCTCACGGGACCGAGCTCCGGATGGGGCAGGTCACGGGCCTGGGCTCCTCGGAGGACGGCACGGCGGTGCAGGGCGTTCAGGTGGACGGCGGCGACACCCTCGAGGCCGACGCGGTGGTCGTCGCGATGGGGCCGTGGTCGCTGGTGGCGTCGGGCTGGCTGCCGCTGCCGGCGGTCGCGGCGTACAAGGGCCAGAGCCTGCTGTTCGAGACCGGCGCGAGCGTGCCGCCGGAGGCGATCTTCTTCGAGTACCAGGAGCCGAGCGGCGCGGTGCTGACGCCGGAGCTGTTCCCGAGGGCCGACGGCACGACGTACGTGGCGTTCAGCTCGGTCCAGGACCGGATGCCGTTCGACCCGGCCGACGTCCGCACCGATCCGGAGGCCATCGAGCAGCTCGTGTCCATCTGCGAGCGGCTCTCGCCGGCCTTGGCACGGTCGAACATCATCGCGCGGCAGGCCTGCTACCGCCCGGTCACCCAGGACGGGCTGCCGCTGATCGGGAAGGTGCCGGGGATCGCGGGGGCGTACGTAGCGACGGGCCACAGCGTTTGGGGCGTCTTGAACGCGCCGGCCACCGGCGAGGCACTGGCAGAGCTGATCGTGGACGGGGCCGCCCGGAGCTCGGACCTTCGCCCGTTCGACCCGGGCCGACTGCGCCCGCTGGCCCCGCGCTGACGCCGGATGCTGCGCCATGCTGCTCGCGGCAGGATGCGCGGCACCGGCGCCGTACTCGATGGTCGAGATCAGGACGTCGGACATGGCCTGGGATCCTCCTGCCCCGCATACTGGTCCTGCTATTGGCGCAGTCCGTACCCGCCTGTCGAGCGACCCACGCCGCGACGCCCCATACTACGCGGGCAAGCCGCAGAAAGGCTGACCCATCGTGACCACCGCCGCGGACACCGCCCCGGGCACGCTGGACGTCCTCCTGGGCACCTACGGTCACACCGGCGCCCTCAAAGAGGGTCGCATCGCCCCGCCGGGCGTGCGCCTCACGTTCACCGAGATCCGGCCCGTTCATCGGGGCTTCCACCGGATGGCGGACCGTCAGGAGTTCGACGTCGCCGAGATGGCGCTGGCCACCTACATCCTGGCCCGGTCGTTCGGGCGGCCCGTCACGGCGCTGCCAGTCGTGGTCACCAGGGGCTTTCACCACGCGCGCCTCGTGTACAACGTCACCTCCGGCATCCGCGAGCCGAAGGACCTGGAGGGGCGGCGGGTCGGGCTGCGCTCCTACACCCAAACCATCCCGCTCTGGGTGCGCGCGTTCGTCGCGGCCGACTACGGCGTCGACCTCGATAAGGTGACCTGGGTCACGTTCGAGCCGGCCCACGTCCGGGCGTATCGGCCGCCCGCCAACGTCGTCATGGCGCCCGAGGGCTCGGCCCTCAGCGACATGCTCCTCGCGGGCGAGATCGACGCCGCCATCGGCGTCGAGGGGATCGAGGCAGAGACGATCCGCCCGCTGCTTCCGGACCCGGCCGCGGCGCAGGGCGACTGGTACCGCCGGACCGGCATCTATCCCGTCAATCACCTCGTCACCATCACGAGCGCGCTGGCTGCCGAACGCCCCGAGCTGCTCCGCCCCCTGTACGACGCCTTCGTGGCCGCCAGGGACGAATACCTGGCGCACCTGGCGGGTGCGGGGCCGTTCACAGCGGAAGACGCGTCTTGGCTCGCGGCGCGCGACCTGGTCGGGGGAGACCCGCTCCCGTACGGTGTCGGCCCGAATCGCCGCGCCATCGAGGCCGCGGCCGAGCTGGCCTACCGGCAGCACATCACGCCGCGGGTGCTGGAAATGGACGAGCTGTTCGAGCCGGACGTCCTGACCTTCGGCGCGTAGTCCCGCCGCCCGACGGGCCGTCGGGGAAGGAGGGAACGTGATCGTCAACGCCCACGGGCATTACACCACCTACCCACCGGGCGTGGAGGCATACCGCGGCGGACAGATCGCGCAGCTGGCCTCGCCGGCCAAGGGCGCCATGAAAGTGTCCGACGACGAGATTCGGGAGAGCATCGCCGGCGCGCAGCTCCGGGTGATGCGCGAGCGCGGCACCGACCTCACGCTCTTCTCGCCCCGCGCGACCTGGCTGGGGCACCACTTCGGCAGCGAGCTGATCAGCCGCTACTGGATCGAGCACCTCAACAAGCTGATCTATCGCGTCTGCCGGCTCTTCCCGGACAACTTCGCCCACGTCTGCGTGCTGCCCCAATTCCCGGGCGCACCGCCGGCGAGCTCGATCCCCGAGCTCGAGCGCTGCGTCGAGCAGCTCGGCTCGGTGGGCTGCATCGTGAACCCGGACCCCTCGGGCGGCTTCTGGCAGGCGCCGCCGCTGACCGATCGCTCCTGGTACCGGCTCTACGAGAAGCTCGTGGAGCTCGACGTGCCGGTGATGATCCACCCGAGCGCCGCCTGCAACCCGGCGTTCCACTCGACGGGCTCGCACTACATCAATGCCGACACCACGGCGTTCATGCAGCTCATCCAGGCGCCGCGGCTGTTCGAGGACTTCCCCACGCTGCGGATTATCATCCCGCACCGGGGCGGCGCGGTGCCGTTTCACTGGGGCCGCTACCGGGGGATCAATCTCGACCTGGGCCGCCCCGAGTTGAGCGAGCTGCTGATGCGGAACGTCTGGTTCGACACCTGCGTGTACCACCAGGATGGGATGGACCTGCTGGTGAAGGTGCTCGGAGTCGACCACCTCCTGTTCGCGTCCGAGGCGATCGGCGCCGTCCGGGGCAAGGACCCGCGGACCGGCAACTTCTTCGACGACACCAAGCGCTACATCGACGGAATGGAGCTCACCAACGCCCAGCGCCAGCAGCTGTTCGAGGGTAACGCGTTGACCGTCTTCCCGCGGCTGAAGGACGCCCTCAACCGGACCCCGAGTCCGCGCACACGTCCGGAGCGGTCGGCGGGATGATCGCGCCGACCGCGGAAGCACGTTCAGGGTGCGCTACGCGTGACCCGCCCGCGGCGATGGTACCGGCGCTCCGGCTGCTCGCGCTGGCCGCCTCGGAGCGCGCGTGGGAGCGGGCGCAAGCGCCGGTGGTCGGGGCCATCC
>JALYGH010000248.1 GCA_030777205.1 Chloroflexota bacterium | reverse complement strand
GTGGGACGTCGTCCCACGGCCCTCTCCGGCGCCGGCTTCGGCGCCACGTCCGCCATCGTGCTCGCCGTCGCACAGTGGCTCGTGCTCCTTGGGCCCTCCGGCGCGTGATGTGGGCTCCTTCGGAATTGACCGTGTGCCAGCCGTCTCGTGGATCGCTGTGGCCGGCGGGCACCACGCGGCGATGCAATCGAGCGACCCCATCCAGCGACGGTCGTCACGGCACGACTGATCAGCGACGTTACCGCTATGAGCAAATCGTCCTAGACGCACCGTCGCAGCCCACATTACGCGCCGAAGTCGCACACCTCGTGATGCCGTGACTACAGGTCCGGGAGGCGGCCGTCCGCGACCGCGAACTCCCCGGGCGTGTCGATCTTGTCGCCCTCCGCTTCGGCGGCCGGCGAGCGGCCGCCGTACAGCACCGTCAGCACCGGCGGCACGACCAGCGTCGTCAGCACGCTCATGATCACCACCGTCGAGAACATCGCATCCGGGATCACCCCGAGCGACTGGCCGATGTTGGCGACGATCAACCCGACCTCGCCGCGCGGCGCCATCCCGACCCCGATGATCGCCATCGGCCGCCAGCCGAGCCCCCAGCCCCCGACCCCGCAGCCGACCACCTTGCCGATGATCGCGAGGGCGGTCACCATCAGCGCGACGCCGAGGAGCGAGCCGTCGAGGAAGAGGCGCCAGTCGACGTGGCTGCCGGTGATGACGAAGAAGAGCGGCACGAAGAACTCGTAGATCGGCAGCGCCTGGTGCTCCAGGGCGTATTGCTCGCGCAGCTCGGCGAAGACCATGCCGGCCAGGAAGGCGCCGATGATCGCCGCCAGCCCGATCTGCGAGGCCAGCGCGGCGAGCCCGAGCATCAGCAGCACCGCCACGACGAACGGCGCGTTGCGGATCCGCAGCGACTCGAGGTGGATGCTCCAGCGGCGGATGGCGTGCCGCCCGGCGAGCGCGACGAAGATCGTGAAGCCGATCGCCTGGGCGGCGATGACGGCGATCGCGACGAGCGATACTCCCCCGCTCTGGCCGACCGCCGAGACGGTCGCCAGGATGACCATCGCCAGGATGTCGTCGATGACGGCAGCGCCGAGGATGATCCGGGCCTCGCGCGACTGGAGGTGGCCGAGGTCGGCCAGGACGCGGGCGGTGATCCCGACGCTCGTCGCGACCATCGCGGTGGCGACGAACATCGCCTCGATCGTCGGGTGGCCCATCGTCTGGATGTACGCGAAGCCCAGCGCGAAGGGGACGACGATGCCCGCCACGGCCACGACGCCGGCCCGCGCGCCGACGCGGAGGATGTCCGAGAGGCGCGTCTCGAGGCCGACGACGAAGAGGAGGATGATGACGCCCAGCTCGGCGAGCACCTCGTAGATCGCCTCGAGCCCCTCGCCCGCGGCTTCCCCGCCGTGGAATGCCTCGATCATCCCGGCGGTGGGCACGCCGATCAGGCCGAGCGCGTACGGACCGAGGAGCATCCCGGCCAGCAGCTCGCCGATGACGGCCGGCTGGCGCAGGCGCTCGAACAGCTCGCCCGCCAGCTTGGCGGCCAGGAACATCAGGAAGAGGTCAACCAGGACGCCGGCCGCGACGTGCATCAACTCACCTTCCGTTCACGAGACCCTGTCGAACGGCGCATGGCCCCGGCGTGCAAGGCGCGGGCCAGATTGCGCCGGCCGAGGAACGCACCAGAGAAACACAAAAAGAGACTGCCTGCGCAGTCTCCTCCAAGCCGATCGGGTACGGCGCGGTCGGCAGCCCCGCGCGGCAACCGGCGCCGCGCCCACTTGAGTGTAGCAGGCTCGCGCCGCCTACTCGGTACTGCTCGGTGAAGGGTCATCGAGGAATACCGGGCGGGAGGGGGACGCCGCACGTTTCTATGCTGGCACGGTGGGCTGGTGGCGGTCAGCTCAACGAACGGCATGCGCGCGACATGGGCGGAACTGGCTACGCGGCGCGGGCAGGCGACCCGGCAGCGATGATGCGCCCGACGTTCTCCGGCGCGAAGAACTCCGGGATCGGGACGGTGCCCTCTGTCGTGCCCAGGAACCGGTCGATCTCGTGCTGGTTGCCGCGCAGCGCACCGAGCAGGTCCTGCAGCGGGGGCGGCGGCGGCGCCAGGGTCGCGAGCTGTACCGTCAGGTCGTACATCGGCGCGACCGCCTCGTCCCGTCGTCGCTGATACCCACGCAGCGCCTCGTCCAGCGGCCGACGCCCGCTCACGCCGATGTCGAGCGCCTCGGCCAGCAGCTCCGCGCCGGCGAGGGCGTCGGCGATCCCCTGCGCGGTAATCGGGTCCTTGTGATAGCCCGCGTCGCCGACCAGCGCCCAGCCCGGACCGAACGGCGTGCGGAAGAAATTGGAGAAGTCGGCCATGCCGTAGAAGCGTTCCTCGCGCCGCCCGGCCCGCACGCGCTCCGCCAGGCCGGGCGCGTGCTCGTCGAGCGTGCGCAGAAAGCTTCCTTCGATATCGGCACGCACGGTTTTGAACTGGGCGATGGGCCAGACCGCGGTGACCTGGACGAGACCCTCATTGGTCGTCCCGGCCACGATGAAGCGCCCATCGCGGACGTACAGTTCGATGCCGTCAACGGCCACGCCGCTCCAGTAGCTCTGGTAGCTGCACGTCAGGGTCGGGTGGACGTTGTACAGCGGAGCCTGCACGCTGCGGGCGACGAAGGAGTGCGGGCCATCGGCCCCGATGACCACTCGTGCCCGCTCCGTCACGCTGGTCCCGGTGGCCGAGCGGCCGCGAATACCAACCACCCGGTTGCCTTCCCAGAGCAGCTCCTGGACCGCGAAGCCGGTCCGCAGTTCCGCGCCGGCCTCGACCGCCGCCCCGGCCAGGATCGGGTCGAGGATCCGCCGCCGCGGCATGTAGCTCGCGGCGACGCCCTCGGCCGGCGGCGCCGCCCCGACGAGGGCGAATGGCCCCACGTCGAACGTGAACCGCTCGATCGGCGGCGCGCCGGTGGCGGCCACGCGGTCGAGCAGGCCCCAGCGATTGAGTCGGGCAGCGCCGGGCAGGCGGATGTAGAGGCCGGAGATGACGTCGCTCGGGAAGGTGGCCCGCTCCGCGAGCAGAACCTTGTAGCCCCGACGGGCCAGCAGCATGGCGGTGGGCGAGCCGGCGACGCGCGCGCCGACGACGATGGCATCGTACATGAAGGGTCACCTCTCGGTTCGGTACTCACCGGGCGGGCCGTTATGACCGCACCGATGGTGACCCCATCGTATGACCGTGGCAGCGCCGGCACATGGACGGGAATGCCCAACCTCGTCGAGCTGTTCGCGAGGGGGCGACGACGCTCGCTAGGCAGAACTGCCTAGCGAGCCGGGAACACGACAACCTGCGCGCCGCGCTCGCCCATACCTCGGCGCACGGCGACGCCGGGGTCGCGGCGCTGACAATCGCCCGGGTTGCGGCGCGAGCCTGGCGCGGCATGCGCTCGCCGCGGAGCGCCTGACCGAGGCCGTCGAGATCGCGCTCCACATCATCGAGATCCCGGGCACGTCTCACTCGCGTAGCTGAACGAGAGCGCACACAATCCACTGGCTCGCGAAGCATTCCCTGGCACTGACCCCCTTGCCGTCAACTGCTCATAGCACGACTCAGGCAACACTGCCCCCAGCCGTCCGCCGGGCCGCGGCCACCGTCGCCTCCGAGAACGTGGACCAGACGAGGGGGAGCAGGAGGACGCCCACCAGCGCCCCGAGCCAGAACGGGGCCGTGATGCCGTAGGCCGTCGCGACCAGGCCGCCGAGCAGCGCGCCCGGGGCGGCGCCGCCATGCTCGATGAGCCGGTAGGCGCTCACGACCCGTCCCTGCAGCCGCGCGGGGGTCAGCTCCTGACGCAGCGAGCTGAGCAGTACGCCCCAGACCACGGCGTGGCACCCGAAGAACGTCAGCACCGCGCCGGCCAGGAAGGCATCGGTCGACAGGGCGAGCGCGGCCGGCGTGGCGGCCTCGATCAGCATGGCGAGCCGCAACGTCCGCCCTGCGCCGAGCCGGGCGATGACGCGGTGGGCGACGAGGCTGCCGAGCACCCCGCCGAGCCCGTACGTCGTGACGAGGATGCCGTAGCCGGCCGGGCCGACGCCCAGGCGATCCCGGGCGAACAGCACCATGATCGAGACCTGCGCGACGAGGGTCAGGTTCAGGAGGGCGAGCGCGAGCGCGAGGGTGCGCAGCAGGCGGTGCCGCAGCAGCCAGCGGATCCCCTCCACGACCTCAGCTCGCAAGCCGGGCGGCGGCACCCCCTCCGCCCGCGCGACCCGGAACGAGCCGCGCAGGGCGACGACGAGCGCCGCTGCCGCCGCGAGCCCCCCGGCGCCGAGCAGGAAGGGGAGTGCGGCGGCCCCGGCGAACAGGAAGCCGCCGAGGGAGGGGCCGACGAACTGGTTGGTGACGGTAATCGTCCCGGCCAGCCGGGCGTTGGCGCTCGGCAGCTCCTCGCGGGGCACCAGCACGCGCAGGACGGCCGCCGAGGCGGTGTCGAAGAGCGTCTCGCCGGTCCCGAGCAGGAAGAAGACCGCGTACAGCAGCGGGATGCTCGCGACGTCGAGCAGCACGGCGATCCCGAGCAAGCCAATCAGCGTCGCCCGACCGGCGGCGACGGCCGCCATCGTGCGCCGGCGGTCGAGCCGGTCGGCGAGCGCCCCGCTGAGGAGGGCGAACAGGAGCCAGGGAAGGCGCTGGGCGAAGGCGAGCCCGGCGACCAGATACGGGTCGTGGGTCACGCTGGTGGCCAGGAGCGGCGCGGCGACCAGCGCGACGCCATCGCCGAGGTTGGAGAGGGCGCTCGATGCCCAGAGCTTGCGGAACTCCGGGCCGAGGCCGCCGCGCCGCCATCGACGGCGGCGCCGTTCATCGCCCGTCGCGCCGGCCGGCAGCATCGGCGCCGGATTGCGGTTACTGCGTGTCGCCCGTCGATCCGAGTGGCCCGCAGATCAGGTCAGCGCGGAACACCTGGTGCTCGACCGTGACGTTCGCGCCGCTCACCCCCCGGCGGGTCGCGCCACCGGGGAGGTGGATCCACCCGTCGAGGAAGGCCGCGCCGGTCAGGCCGTGCGTAGGCAGCGGCATCGGCGCCAGCGCGTGCCAGGTGTTGGTCGCCGGGTCGTACGCCTCGTTGCGGTCGAAGATCCCGCGCGGGTCGGCCTCGTTCCCCTCGCCGCCGATGACGTAGAGGCAGCCGTTCGCCGCGACGGCCGCCACGCCCGCCCGCGGGGCGAGCATCGGGGCGCCGCTCGTCCAGGTGGTGGTGCTTGGATCGTAGATCTCGAGGACGTCGGTCATCTCGCTGCCGACGCCACCGCCGAACCGGCCGCCGGCCACGTAGAGCCTACCGTCGATCGCCGCCACGCCGAGGTGGTTCCGCCCGGTCGGCAGGTCGGGCAGGAGGGTCCACGCATCCGCCCACGGGTCGTAGACCGCAAAGTCGTGCCCGTGCGGCGGTCGGCCGCCCGCGACGTAGATCTTGCCGTCGATCACACCGGCGCCGCCCCCGCTCCGCGCAGTCGGCATCGGGGCACGCGACACCCATTCCCCCGCCACCTCGTCGAGCATGTACACCCGATCCTGAAAGACCGATTCGCCCGGCGCGGGATTACCGGCCTCGCCGCCGATCAGGTAGAGCCGCCCGTCGACGGCCGCGGCCATCGTGTGGTGCAGCGGCAGCGGCAGCGGCGGCCCGGCCGTCCAGCTATCGGTCCACGAGTCGTACACCTGGACGTCCGCCGACGTGACGCGGGTGCCCGGGTAGCCCCCCAGCGCGTAGATGCGACCGTCCAGCTCCACGATCGACATCTCGGACCTCGACGCCAGCATCGGCGCCCGAGTGCTCCAGCCGTCCGACTCGGCCTGGGCGGCTATCGGCAGCGGCCGGCCGTGGGCGACGAGCATGAGCCCGGTGGTGAGCACGCTCAGGAACGCCAGCAGGTACGCTCGCCTCATGCTCTGCTCCGTGTGTCCCCTTCCCCGTGTTGGCCCCGCGCATCGATCGACGAACGGCGGCGCTCGGCAGCGTCCGACGGACGGTCGTGAACGAATGGTATCTCGGCGATGTACTGCTGGTAGAGCTTGACCGCCTCGGCCGTCGAAATCTGCCCGAACTCGACGAGCGTCTCGAGCCCTTCCAGCGCGACGTTGGACGCCTCGGCCTTCGCCAGCCGTGCCGCCACGTCGTGCGACTTGTAGAGGTTGGTCGCGACGGCGGCGACGATCGAGAGGATCATGGCGAGGAAGCAGAGGCCCCGCCAGACGAGGGACTGGTCGGGAAGGTCGAGGACGTCGGCGGTCATGTCCGTGAACCGGGTGCCGCCGAGGGCCGGACCGGCGGTCAAGGCCGTCACCACAGCGCTGCAGATGATGCTGAGGTTCGTCAGGCGAGACGCGCGAGTCCCCAGGTCGGCTGCGAACGCGGCGATGCCCACTCGTCTTGCCCTGATCCGCTCGAGCAGCTCCACTCGGGCTTCGGCATCCCCGATCATGGTGCCCTCCTCGTCCCCTGCCCGCCGCGCCGGCTCGGCGGCGTCCGCTGGCATGGTAGCCCGAGGCCAATGCTATGACGAGCCCGAGCACCGGCGAGATCGTGACCGCGGAGCATTGCCGATCCGTACGGCGGCTGGCGACCGCGCCGGACCGACTATCCGCGAGGCCCGCCTATAATGGCGGCACCACGGCAGGGGAGGGACGCGACATGGCACGTGACATGGCTGTCATCGTCGGGAGCGGCGACTTCACCTACGAGGCGCTGGAGCGCTGGCCGAACTGGCCCTCGGGCGTCACGCCGACCGAGACGCCCGGCGTCGCGGTCAACTCGCAGGACCGCGTCTACGCCATGACCCGCAACACCGAGCATCCGGTCATGGTCTTCGAGGCCGACGGGACCTACGTCTCCTCGTTCGGCCAGGGCATCTTCAGCCAGCGGACGCACGGCATCGTGATCGGGCCGGACGACTCGGTGTACTGCGCCGACGACGGCACCCACACGATCACCAAGTTCACGCCGGACGGCCAACTGGTGATGACGCTCGGTGAGCGGAACCAGCCGGCCCCGAAGTGGAGCGGCCAGCCGTTCAACCGGCCGACCCACGCGGCGGTCTCGCCGGCCAGCGGCAACCTGTTCGTCAGCGACGGCTACGGCAACTCGCGGATCCACAAGTACACCGCCGACGGCCAGTACCTGCTCTCCTGGGGCGAGCCGGGGATCGACCCGGGCCAGTTCATCCGCCCGCACAACATCGCCGTCGACGACCAGGACCGAGTCTACGTGGCCGACCGCGAGTGCCACCGCGTACAGGTCTTCGACGGGGACGGCAATTTCATCACGATGTTCAGCAACATCCACCGGCCGGACGGGATGACGATCGGCCCGGACGGGAACATCTACATCGGCGAGTTGAATGGGATGCCCGGCGTGGACGACGCGCCCGGGCTTGGCCACCGGGTGAGCATCCTCAGCCGCGAAGGCAAGCTTCTGGCGCGCTTCGGCGACCCGATCGAGGGCGAGGGGCCGGGCCAGTTCATCGCGCCGCACGGGATCGCCGTCGATTCGCACGGCGACATCTACGTGGGCGAGGTCTCGTACACCATCCGTGGCAGCAAACTGGATCCGCCCCGCGAGCTGCGCAGCCTGAGCAAGCTCCGCCACGTGCAGGACTGATCGCCTCCCCACACCAAATTGCCGCCCCGAGCGGGACCTCGGTCC
>JALYGH010000247.1 GCA_030777205.1 Chloroflexota bacterium | reverse complement strand
TTCGACATGCTTCTGGGGCGGCCCTGGCAGCCGCCCCGGGCTCTGCTCCAGACATCGGCCACCGTCGTCCAGTGGGCGGTCCCTACGATGAACCGTGCCCACGAACCTGGTTCGGCAACACTCCCCGGGGAGGCGGATATGCGCAGATTAGGCGTCGCCATGGCGCTTGTCGCATCGTTGGGCGTGTTCCAGGCCGCGGCTCAAGAGTTGCCGCCGGCCCTCAAGGTGGATTTGGTCGTTCCCGCCACTTTGCCCGATGAGCACTTCCCAGTGACCGATCTGTGCGTGTACCTACCAGAAGAAGCGGCGACCATCACAGTAGCGAAGTACCCGCTCGTCGCTGAGGCTGGGTCAGATCGGCCGCTCTATATGTCCATCCGCCCCTACGTATCCACGGCCTTTCCACTTGTTGAGAGAGTGAACGTCGCTGGGGACATGTCCCTTACCATCCCGGAGCTCGGCTATGAGACGTGCTTCAGCTTCGAGAATCAGATGTATCCCAGGGAAATGCAGGGCGTGGCTCAAGGCTACAAGTACTTTGCCCAAGTGGTGCACCTCGAAGTGCGGTAGCTCCGTGCGCTTGCCAGATATGCGATACGAACGGCGGTAGCGCGCCCAATCGGCCGCCTCCGTGCTTTCGGGCATGGGGCGGCCTTTTCTCTGATCCGGATCAGGCGTAGCCGACTGCCGTGCCGAATCAGGTAGCCACCAGGGTGTGAGCGTGTGACTCTTGGGAGCCACGTAGGAAGGCCGGGGCGATGCCCCGGCCCTTCCTGATCCCGGCCGACGCCCACAACGCCTGGGCGGCCGGGTCGGTCGCGCTCGACGAGCGTCACGTCGAGGGCGCGCTGTCGCAGCTCGCGCGAATAGAGCAGGCCGATGACTCCGCCGCCGATCGCGACTGCTTCGGGCGTGCGGACCTCCTGTCTGTCGGGCACCCGTCCATCGCGGCCGGCGCCCAACAGCCCGTATCGCAGCTTGCGGGCAGACCTTCGCTACCACACCGTGGAGACGGCCGGTGGCCCTGGCACGACGGGTCGTTCCGCGACTCCGAGTGGTCGCCGAGAAGAACGTCCCGGGGGTCATCGCCGCACGCGAACAGGCGCGTGACGAGCACGGGCACCGAGCATCACGGACGCGTTACATTACGCGCCCGCGCCGGCGCGGCCCGTTTCCGTAGCCCGTCACTCGTCCGCTGTGATGCGCTCCGGGCGGCCATCCGGCAGGCCGACATCCTCCCTAGGCTAGAGACCATGCAGCGATTCGCCCTCCTGCTTGTGGCGCTCGGCGTTCTTCTCGCGTGCGCGCATCCCGCGGCCACTCCCCAGGCAACCGCGGCTCCGCGGCCGTCGCCCACCGAGGCCGGCGGTTGGCTGCGCGGCCCGGATGGTCGCCCGCTCTTCCTAGTGGGCGCGAGTTACCAGGGCCCGGCCGACCGCGCCTGGCGGGGCGACTACTGGGCCTGGTGGGCGGACGACCGGTTCGATCTGGCCCTGGTCGCGGCCGACTTCGACCGCGCCGCGGCTGCCGGTCTGAACTCCCTGCGGATCTTCGTCCAGCTCGAGCTGCTGCGCGACATTCGCAAGGACGTCTGGTGGAAGCTCGATGCCGTCGTCGAGCTGGCCAGCCAGCGCAACCTCGGCCTGATCGTCGTGTTCGGCGACTACGACGAGACGCGTGTCGAGCGCGTCGCCCGGACATCGGCGAGCATCGCGACCCGCTACGCCGGTAACCCGACGATTCTGGCGTACGAGCTGCGGAACGAGCCCGATTTCTGGGTCCTCCAGTCCGCGCGCTACCCGGACGAGCGGCACCCGCCCCTCCAGAGTAAGCAACTCGTCGAGGCGTACGGCGAGCGGGCGGCCCGCCACTACACCGACGCCTTCCGCCAGACGCCGGAGGGCAAGCGAGGGCGGCTGGCGATCCCGGGCTGGTTCAGCGACGACGAGACGTACTACTGGCACAATAACTGGCTGCTGTCGTACGCCCTGGCCCAGGAGGCATCGGCCTGGGCAAGCGCCAATGGCCGCGCCGACGTCGACTTCTATGCTGCGCCCGAGGCCGCCCACTGGGCCGGCTTCCTCGCGGCGGTCGACGCCACGTACGCCGCGTGGCTCGAGCCCCAGCTCCGCCTGATTCGCGAGGCCGACCCGAGCAAGCCGATCACGGTCGGGCACCACGATGCGCTGCTCGCCAGCCTGCCGGCCAATCGCCAGCTCGACTTCATTACCTGGCACTCGTATCCTCCGGCCGGGCCGTCCGGGCACCGGGTCTACACCGACACGACGCACGCGCTGCGTGCCTTGTACCCCGACACGCCGGTCCTCCTCGGCGAGTTCGGCTACCGGGCGACCGACCGTGACGAGCGCACGGTCGCCATCGACGAGGCCGCCGTCCTGCTGCGGCTGTACGCCGACGGATTCGCCGGCGGGCTGAAGTGGATGCTGACCGATACCCGCGACGGGACGGACTCGATGGGCGCGTTCCGCCTGGATGGGACAGCCCGCCCGATCACCGCCGCCACCCGGGCGCTCGCCGCCTTGACACGCACGCCGCCGGTGCCCGGGGCCTCGCTCGAGGTGCAGGAGGACGGGCGGGACGGCCTGTGCTACGCGTTCCGAGCGGAGCGGGCCGTCTTTGCCGGCGGGACGTGCCCGGCCACCAGGGAGGTTGGGCTGCGCGCCGCCGGGCCGGCCCAGGTCTTCATGACGGTGGCCGGCGACGGCGCCATCGCCGTCAGCACCACCGAGGCGGGGCGGGTTGCCCTTCCCCTGGCCGTCTTCGGGCTCGGCGGACGGCGCTCCAGTCTCCTGCTCGAGCTACCCGGAGGCTCGTCGCGTCGGCTGACCGCGTCTGACGGCCAGCGCGTAGAGTTCGACGTGAGGCCGGACTCGGTGTACCGTGTAAAGAAGTGAATGGCGCTCGATGAGCGCGGAGAGGGCCGGACGTGCGGGGTACGATTCTCCTCCAATCCCCGGAACTGGCCATCCGGCGGGCCCTGTCCGCCGCGGACCGCCTCGCCGAGACCGGCATCGCGAGTCCCGCCCGCTCGCGACTTGTGGAAGACATCGAGCGGGTGCATTTCTTCGTCACCCGCTGAGGGAGCGTCACGGGGGCAGGCCGGCGACGTGCCAGTCCGGCGGGTCGCAGAGGGCCGCGAGCACGCCAGGCCGGCCCTGGTGGATCAGCCGCCGCAGCAATGGGCCGTGGTCGCCGAGGCGGGCGAGCTGGGGGCGGGATGCGCGGCGGTATTCATTAGACCGACGCGATCCGGGCCCACTTCAGCGCGGCGCGCGACATGCCCAGCCGCATGAGCCGGTCGCGGGGTTCAACGTTCACGCGGCCGGCGCGGCGTTCCGGCCGGGCGGGAGCGGCTGGGGGAACGGGTCGCGGGGCTCGGCGGTCGGCATGGTCCTACGGTAGCTCCGTGGCAGCGTTGCGGGTTGCCCCTGCCCCGGAGTGCCCGCCCGATGCGCGAGCGCGAGTTCACCTAGAGGGCGGAGGCGCCGGACCGTCAACGCGCAGGAAGGATGCCACCACCTACCGCGCCCACCCCGGCGTAGCC
>JALYGH010000246.1 GCA_030777205.1 Chloroflexota bacterium | reverse complement strand
AGGTCACCCCGCGCGAGCTCGCCCTCTGGTCGTTCCTGATGTCGAGCGCGCACGGCGCGGGATTGATGCTCTTTCCGGTCCTGCGCGGGCTGCCCGCCGAGGGACATGGCCACGTGCTCCCCGGCATCAACCCGATCGGCGCATCGCTGGCCCAGGACGTCGCCGCGGTCCTCCTGCACACGCTCGCCATGCTCGTCGTGATGGGGCTGGTGGCCATCATCGTGTACGAGAAGGTCGGGTTGGGCGTGCTCCGCAAGGCGTGGGTCAACCTGGACTTGCTCTGGGCAGCCACGTTCGTGATGGCCGGCGCCGTCACGCTGTTCACCTGACGAGCTCCGGGCGATCCGGCTGGGCGGCGCTCACCCGGCTGACGGTCACCAGCCGTACGTGACGCTCCTGGCGGGTCGCCCATGTGGCCCTGCTTCGGCGGCTGCACGTCGCCGGTCCGACGCACGCTAATCCCCGACGAGCCGCCGCTCGCGCAGATAGTCCAGGATGACTCGGGCGGCGAGGGCGTGTCCGTGTCGGTTCCAGTGCCCATCCTCCACCTTGGCGGAGACGCCCTGCCACTCCGACTCCTCGATGCTCTCGGCGACCGCCTTGATGAAGTGGATGTCGTGGCGACCCGAGACTTCTTCGAGGCGTCATGGTAGGGCCAGCGATCGTCACAGGAGAACGCGACGATCGGGATTGCGCCGACCCGTGCCCGGACCCTGGCCATCAACTGATCGGTGACCGCGACGGCCTGGCGGAAGCCCGCGTGCTGGACCCCGTGCCGCGCGACCTCGTGCTCCACGCCCTGCCCGCCTCGCCGGCGATCGGCGAGATCCAAGCGACCGAGAAGCCAGGCGCCCAGCCGCGTCCGGTGCACGGCGGTCGTCCGGAGGCCGAGCGGATCGGCCTTCGGCAGGACGTACTCGACGTGCCCATCGACCCAATACGGCCTGGTCAAGCCGTTGTTGTTGAACACGCTCGCGCGTTCCATCCGCGGCGTGTTGTTGAAGAAGTCGTTCGAGCAGTACTGCCAGAGGAGGATGTCCGGCGCGATCTTGTCGACGTGCGCGTCGAGGATCATGTATTCCTGGAGGGTGCCGTAGCCGCCCGCGCCGTAGGCGAACATTTCCGCGTCGAGAGCTGCCCCGAGGATCGCGTGGTACGGCTCGCCGTCGGACACCTCGACGGCCTGCGTGAACGAGTCGCCGATCGCGAGGACCTTCGGCCGTCGAGCGTCCACCCGGCCGAAGGTCCGAAATCCCTGGTCGTCGAGGGAGATGCTGACCTCGTAGGTCGAGCCGTCGCTGTTCCGTCGCGCGCTGCGGTACGTGTAGTTCAGCGTCGACCGCCACCCGAGCAGCTCGTCGAGCACGATCGAGGAGAGCCGGCTCCCGTGGCCGCGTTCGGCATACCGGGTCAGGCCCGCTGGCCCGGGCCAGAGCGGGACGTCGTACGCCAGCCGGTGGTAGAGGCGAAACGACAGCTCCAGCGCCAGCAGCGTGACGCAGATCGTCAGCAGCGACAGTCCGAGCTTCGCAGCGATGCCGGGGTTGCCTGTCGTGCGCGTGGGGCGGTCGCCGCTCCGGTCGCCGCGGATCGGTCGATGCATCGATCTGGACGATGTCTCCAATGACGAGATCGCGGCGAGCCGGGTCCTACCGGCGAGCCATTCTACGTCTTCCGAACGCTCGGTGGCCGCGACATCCTCGGGCATTGGGGCGCCGTTCTGCACCGTCGGGATCTATCAATCTGTCACCGGTGCTCGGCGCCCATTCTCCGTCCACCTCGTCCGGTCCGCGGCGCTGGGTGGTCGGCAGCCCCCACCTCGCTAACGGCTCCAAGCTGCCCTCCGAGCTGGATCGCCTTATGGGAGCGGCTCCGTCCTGGGTGGTGAAATTCATCATTCCGAGGGCCACCTGTCGCCGCTTCGGTGCGTGCCGGCCGGCGAAGAATGACTTGGGGCAGTCGCCCCGGGTCCGCGTGCGTCAGGGGACGGTCGGCGAACCGGCGCACGGGTCGGCAGTCGGCGGCTGCTCGGGAATGCGCACGACGCCGTTCGGCTCGGCGAACTCCACATCCGGGTCCGCCGACAGGGCTGCGATCGTCTCGGCTTGGGTGCCGGGCGGTACGGCCAGCACGTACACGCCGATCTGCGGGATGCTCGACACGATCGACGCGCCATAGCGAGCGGCTACCGTCGCCGGGGCCGCGACCGGCCTGAACTTGGCGAGCACCTCTTCGCGGCAGGCCGGCTCGGCCGGCGTCGCGATGTGGTCCGCCACCGACGGGCCGGTCTCGTGGAGGCCGGGAGTCGCCTCGTCGACGAGGGGCAGATCGGGGCTCACGAGCGGCAGATCGGCTGGCGCCTGTTCGGTCGACGGCGCATCGCTGCCCTCCAGGTCACCGAAGGGCTGGTCGGCGTTCACCGCGATGGCGATCCCTCCCAGCAGTAGGGCCAGGCCGAGGCTCAGCAGAAGTCGATGCACGGGCAGCCCCCTCATACATGGCCGAGTGCTCGGCACGGGCTACTGACGTCGCCTGTCATCCAGGAGCGTGGATAGCTCGTCGGTGCCACATTCTCATCGATGCCACATCAATTATGGCTATGACGGCCATGTGCGGCATTCGGTTCCCGACGCGATTCGCAACCGGCAGCCGCGCGCCCATGACCGTCGCCCTCCGTCTGCACCCAACCAGACCGGCAGTCCGGATACTGCACGATGTGCGCCCTCCGTGAGAACCTCATCCGGTGCACCGTCGAACAGGACGCGCAGGGCGTGGGTGAGCTGCTGGCGCTCGGCGTTGGGGACCGGCGCGGCTTGTGATCACCGCGGCGGCACGCTACTTGTGGACTCACCTGTCTGGCTGCTCGCGGCCGGTGTCGAGCCGGCCCGGCCGCCGGCGAGTCGCTCGACCTGCCTCGAGCGACTCGGATGCGCCCCAGGAGGTGAGCGAATGACGGAGAGTTCGGGTCGGCACTGGGATCCTCAAGTCGGCGACCGGGTCCGCGTGATGAGCGCGGAGCAGGACGGCGAGATCATGGAGATCCTGACCCGCGACGACGGGCCGCCTCGCTACGTCGTCGCGCTCTATCCCGTCGCGACGGGAGGCTCCGAAGGGATGTTCAACCGGGGCGACACGCGAGTGACGGTGACCCGGGACAATCTCGAGCCGCTCGGCGAGCGATAGGCCGCGGCCGAGGACCTGGATCGTGCGCCGGCTGCATCGCACCCTGGTCTGGATCGGGGTCGCTTACGGGCTGGGTCTCGTCGCCTATGCCGCGACGCGACCACGGAGCACGCCATCCACGGGGCTGCTCGAGCTGATCAACAACTTCGCCCCGTGGTGGTTCGTGGGCGTGCCGCTGGTCATCCTCGGGGGGATCGGCCTGCGCTCGCCGGCGCTCGCGGCGGCCGGCCTCGTCGCGGCGGGAGCCTTCGGCCTTACCTGGGGCGACGTCTTCGTCCGCCCGCCCGCTTCCCCGCCCGACGGGCGTCCGACGGTCGCGGTCATGACGCTCAACGTCCTCGCCTCGAACCGGCAGCACGGCTATCTGGCCGACACCATCGCGGCCGAATCGCCCGACGTCGTCGCCTTGCAAGAGCTGGAGCCGGACGAGGCGGAAGACTTGGTCCGGGTGCTCGGGGATCGGTACCCCCATCGTGCACTCCGTCCCGTCCAAAAGCTCGGGGCCGGCGTCCTGAGTCGCTACCCGCTGCGGCATGTCGAGGACTTCCAGTTGTCGGACGGTGGCAACTGGGGACAGCGCGTGGAGATCGACGCCCCGGTCGGACGGTTCACCCTGCTCAATGTCCACCCGGCCGTCCCGCACCTGGTGCGGTCCGAATCGGGTGGGCCGCTGCCCATCCCGCGTTACGACGCCGACAGACGGAACGCCGAGGTGCGGCGCCTGACCCGGCACATCGACGCCGTGGACGGCCCGCTGCTCGTGACCGGCGACTTCAACCTGACCGAGTACAGCGCCGACTACCATGCCATGCGCGCCCGCCTCGGCGACGCGTACCGCGCGGCCGGCCGGGGGCTCGGGCTCACGTTCCCGCGTCCCTGGTCGTTCCCGCACGCGCTGCCGGCCCCCTGGCCGGTCGTCCGCCTCGACTACGTCTGGTACTCAGGGGAGCTTCGCCCGGTCGAGGCCCACGTCGGCTCGAGCGGCGGCAGCGACCACCGGCCGGTGATCGTCCGCTTCGTCCGAACCGAGACCGGGGCTGGCGAGGCGGGCGGCTGACCCGCCTCGGCGCGCCCTGCCCACCGGCCGATGCAATCGCGGACTATTGCGCCCGAACGTCGAAGATGACCTCGTGCCACCAGTGCTCGGGTGGTCCGTCCTCGAGCCCGTCGAGCCGCTTGCGCGTCTCGGCGAAGGCCGGATCGGCGTGCCACGCCTCCCAGGCGGCGCGGTTCTCCCAGGTCCCGACGATCACCCGCTGGTCGAGATGATCGAGGGGCATCGCGAGCTGGCCGCCGATCCAGCCGGGCTGACTGCGCGCCGCTTCGAGCCGCTCGCGCATCGCGGCATCCCACTCGGGCTCGGCGCCTTCCTTGAGCTTGACCCGGGTGACGATCGTCATCATGGCCCATCCTCCACCGACCCATCGTCGGACAATGCGCGACCACCTGGGGCAAATACGCGTCACGTCGCCATCCGCTCGGGCAATGCCCGCCGGCCGGGCGATCTGACCGGACCGCACGCGGCCGGATCCCGTCGAGCGCCGGTCTCGCCCGATCAGCCGCACGGTCCGTGCCGCTCGGCCGATTCGACGGACGGCAGAACGCCGGGCGCGCCGCGCCGAAGCGTCCAGTACACTCCCCGACGGCAGTACCGCCGCGTCGGGCCGGCCCGCGGCGGCCGGCCGACCGGGACCGAGGAGACTTCCGCATGCGCTACACGACGTTTGGACGGACCGGCCTGCGCGTCTCGCGCCTCTCGATGGGCTGCAACCGGCTCGGCGACCCCGGCGTAGACCCCGCGCAATGGCCCCCGATCGTCCGGCGGGCCCTCGACCTGGGCGTCACGTTCTTCGACACCTCGAACAGCTACAACCAGGGCCGCAGCGAGGCCATCCTCGGCGAGGTCACCGCCGCCCATCCCGAGGTCGTCATCGCGACCAAGGGCGGCGTGCCGGTCGAGACGAACGACTTCCCGAACCGCGACTTCTCGGCCGAGACGATCCTGGCCGCCGCCGAGGACAGCCTCCGCCGCCTGCGCCGCGACACGATCGACCTCTACATGCTCCACAGTCCGACGGTCGAGCAGCTCGAGCGCCAGACCTGGGGCACGGCGATCGAGCGGCTCAGGTCGGCGGGCAAGATCCGCTCCTTCGGCATCTCCACCCATGACCACGCCTCCGGCATCTGGGCGATCCGCCACGGCGCCGAGTTCCTCCAGATCGAGTACGACATCCTCGACCCGTCCGCCGAGGACGAGCTGCTGCCGTTGGCCCGCGAGCAGAACGTCGGCATCATGGTCCGCACGCCGCTCGCGCGCGGGCTCCTGAGCGGGAAGTTCAAGGCCGGGCAGCCGATCCCGGCCGAGCAGCAATGGCGGCGCCCGACCGGCGACCGCCTCCAGCTCCGGCTCCAACGCGTCGAGCAGCTCCGCTTCCTGGAGCGGGAGGGCCAGACGCTGGCCCGCGCCGCGCTGCGCTGGCTGCTGGCCCAGCCGGGCGTCCACTGCGTCATCCCCGGGGCGCGCACCGTCGAGCAGCTCGAAGACAACGTCCGCGCCATCGACGGCGACCTGAGTGCCGAGGAGCTGACCCGCGTCCGCGAGCTCCAGCAGGAGTGGCGCGCCGAGGGCCGCTGGTAGGACGGCGCGATCAGCTCGGGGCGGCCGTGTGGACGTTCGCGCCGCGGCCCCGGCGCGCCCGAGCGGCGCGGTCGCGGACCTCGCGGACGACGGTCCGGATCTCGTCGTCGTCCGGCTTCGGGCCGAGGCGCGGCAGATCGGCGATCTCGAGCGCGTCGCACTCGGCCTTCAACGCGCGGGCGAGCTGGATCAGCTCGGCGCGGCCGAGGCCGGCGATGACCGTGTCCGCCAGCTCGGCCGGGTTCAGCTCGCCGGTCGCCAGCGCCTGCTCGACGGCCAGGCGGACTGCGACGGGTGCCGGGGCCATGTCCTCGATATCCTGCGTGAAGATCCGCGACGCCCCGGTCGCGTTCAACGTGGCCGCGATGTGGGCGCGCTTCTGCGCCATCTTGAGGATCGTGTTCGCGAGCGTGTAGGGGTCGTCATTCTCGACCTTGCCGACGGCCTGGCCCTCGATCGACTCGTCGCCGGCGCGGAACTTCGCGCCGCAACCGCCCGTCTTCCTCCAACACAGCCAGCCCCCGCCGTACTCGGGGCGGCCTTTGGTGATCGCCTCGGCGCCGCACTCCGGGCAGCGGCGGCGCGCCTCCCGCCAGCGGTAGCGATTCTCCTTGCTGTTACAGGAGCCGATCGCCTCGGCCGCCGTCCAGCCGGTCGCCTTCGCCACCAGCCGACAGCGGATCTTGTAGGCGAAGAAGCCGCCCTCGAAGTCCTCGACCGAGCCGGGCAGCTCCTCGAAGATCGGCGCGAGCCCGAAGATCGCGTCCAGGAGCTGGGCGCCGGGCTGGAGAAGGGTCGGCTTCGGCGTGCCGGGGATCAAGTCGTAGTCGGTCCCGCGCTGCATCACGCCGCGATAGAACTCGTCGAGCTGCTCGACCCGCCGGCGCATCTCGGCAAAGGACAGGGCCAGGTCGGCCGGCGGCCGCACCCGCTCGGCCAGCTCGATGAGCTGCCCGCCGGGCTGACTGGGGGCGCCGTCGGCCGTCGCCGCTTGCTCGAACATATGTTCTATTCTAGCCGGGATACGCTCCGCCGTCACCCCGCGGTCGCACCGCCACGGCTCGAACGACCCGGAGCGCCATCCCGACCTGTCCCACCCAAAATGGGCCTGGAGTTGACCCACGAAAACGGGGTAACTCCAGGCGTGCTGATCCCCCATGCCATCACAAGCTGGGCGCTCACGAACGTGGCATCGTTCTACGGGCCCATCCGAGAGGGGGCCTTGAAAGCAGGCCAGTTCCCGCCGACCCTCACGGACGCCAACGGCACGATCACCAAGCCGCTCGGGTGGTGATCAGGCCTCTTGTGCAAAGCCCCGGACCCCTTGCGCCGAGTCGACTGTGGGGGCAAAGCCTCGGTGCGGTACGTGTCTCACGAACCTGCCCGCCTTGGGCCACGTCGCGCGCCTGTTTCACGTTCCGCGCGCTGCGTCTTGATCCGCTCCAGCAGTGCGTTCGCCGGCTCGTAGCTCCGTCCTTCGCGGCGGGCCAGCTCCGCCTCGGTCGGCACGAGCTTCCCGATGAACGGCAATGCCTCCGAACGTCGGTTGCCTATCGAGTCAGGCTCGTCCATGCCTCGATCTTTGTCCACTCGCGGGCGATCATCTGGTCGACGTGGGCATAGTGGCGGTCCGCTAGCTCGCGCAGGATCTTCTGCACGTCGTCGCGCTGCCGGCCCAGGTCGAGTGGACGCAATCGGTCGAGCTGAGCGTGTCGATTGCCGCGCTCTCGAACGGCGATCTCCGGAAGATACGCCATCAGGAGCCCGGTGGCGGCAAGTGGATCGTCACCCGTCTCATCCGTGACGACCAGGATGAGTCGCGACCGAGCCAGCGCCACCATCTCGGTCGGCAGGTTCAGCATCCTCGCGTCGTTAGTGTCGTTAGTAATGTAGCCGCCGACGTCGCCGCGCCGTGCCAGTTCGGTCAGAACCTGCCAATCCTCGTGTTCCCTGACGAGCCGACGGTCGTACTCCTGCAAGGGCGTGAGTGTGATGGTCGGCGGCCACCTGATCCCGGTCGCGGTGTAGGGAAAGTTGTGGTCGAGGACGAAGCGCGGCACCCGGCCGCGCTCACCTACGCGGCCGGCTGGAGCGGCCGCTCCAAGTCAAGCGCGTCGTGCAACGCCGCCGGTGACACGTCCGGGTACATCTCCAGAATGTCGCCCACGAGGTAGCCCATCTCGTGAAGCCGGAACAGCACCGCCGTCGAGATCCGGGTGTCTTTAACGTGCGGTTCGCCGTGCAGCTTGCCCGGGATGATCCGTAGATGGTCACGGGGATAGAGGAGGTCTGGCCCGCTCCCGTAGGGCGTGACGAGGCGAACCATGTCGGGCATGACGAGCTGACCGGTCCGGTCCGCACGCATGATCTGATCGTCGCCGAGCCTCAGGTGCAGGTCGCCGTCTTCGCTCACTGCCACCAGGCGATGGAGCAGCTCGCGCGACTGGCCGATCTCCTCAATCGTCCGCAGCATGGCGCGGATCTTCGGCATGCTGACGGGCCGGGCTTCGTGGCCATCCCGCCCACCGTGCCGAAACCAGTGGATGGCGCGAACGGCCAGCAGATCCCCCCACGACCACAACCGCGTACGCGGCTCGGGATCGATCGTGGGCAGGTAAATGCCGTTCTGCGCCCAGTAATGGAGTGTGCGGAGCGGGACTCCGGAGAGCGCCGACGCACGACGCGTGTCGTACACGCCGCGTCCCGGCTCGATCCGCACGTCTGGCTCCACGCTGCACCTCTCGCTACGCACGTTTTCGAGCATACCGGAGCCCTCGGCGTCGCGCAATCCTCGCGTCGTCATGCCCGACCGCGACGCCCCTTCCGCGCCGTGCTCGCTCCCCGTGCCGCGCGTTCGGCCTCGATCCGCTCCAGCAGCACGCTCGCCGGCTCGTAGATGCGCCCCTCGCGGCGAGCCAGCTCCGCCTCGGTCGGCACGAGCTTGCCGCTGAACGCTCGCGTGAGGATCGCCTGCGGCAGCGCGTCCACCCGCGCCCGCGCTGCCCTGATCCGCGCCTCCAGCTTGTCCGCCAGCCCGAACAGCGCCTCCACTCGCTGCACGATCTCATCTTGTTCCATGGGAGGAGGCAACGGAATTGGCATATTCTTGATCAGACCAAGACTCAAATTAGGTTGAACACCACCTAACGATGCTTCTCGGGTCTCCTCGTAATTCTTCTCTAGAAAGAGGCGGACGAATGCCTTGTACCGGGCTGCCGGGCCATCGAACGTCAGGGCTGCCAGCGCTTGATTTGTAGCTGCCGGAATTGCCAATTCGGCCACCTTCCCTCGCGTTGCGCCCTCACCATACATAGCGACCAGAAGAGTCCCCGCTGGGAACACCTTGGCGTTCGTCGCCCTCAGCGCCAATTCAGTGATGTGCTCCCGTGCTCGGACAATTGTTCGATCGTTGACGGCGCCGCTCGTTACCCACGGCACGGTCCCCCCCTCGTAGTAATCGGATCGCTTCTTCAGTGGTGTGGCACCAGTGCCGACACGTGCCAACTGTCCAATCGTGACGACATCCCAGGTATCCGGGAGGCCAGGGTCATCACGGGACGCCCACTGGGACGTAATGGAAGACTCATGTCGCTTACCGTGGGGCTCGTCCAGGAAACGGTGAGCCTCGTCCAGGATGGGGTTGAGCGCTCGCCAGTCCTCGGTCAGCTTGCCGGAGCAGGCGGCGGCGAGGATGGCCTGGCGGAAGCGCTTAACGACCGCCTCGGCGTGCTCCAGCCGTGCCCGCGCCGCGTCCACCTGCGCCAGCAGCGCCTCCACCGCCTCCGCAATGCGCCGTTGCTCTGCCAGTGGAGGGATGGGGATGGCGGCTGCATCGAGAAACGAGGCCGGGACGCGGCGCTGACCGACCGAGCCAGTCATGTTTTCTTCCGCTATGCGGCGGAATGACGGCTGGCGAATGAAGTGGAACAGATACTCTGCCAGGGCCACGCCGTTCGGACGCAGGACGTGGAACTCGGACGAACCGGCGGCAAGCCCATTCGTGAGACCACGGGCTATGGCCGCCTTGCCGTTCTCCATGCACGGCGTTATCTTGGCCATGATCACATCGCCGTCCGCGAAGACCGTATAGCCGCCACGGACGTCGGCGTAAACGCGCTCAGCAGCGTCAACGATCTCGCCGGAATCGGCGTCCACTGCGGGCATCGAGACAAAGGAGACTCGTCCCCCAGACGGCAGCGTATCTACGGGCGGCTTCGGCGGATTCAACTCGCACGCCTGCCCGATCGTCGTCCACACCCAGCCGTCAGGTAGGTCGTCGGTGCCGTCGACGCGTTCATCGACCCCAAGAAGTCGGGGTAGTGGAGAGGCCGAAGCCTCCGGGTCAGACTCATACCCAAAGGGGACGGCGCGGACATTGACCATCTCCGCGCCGCCTCAGACGGCCCGCGCCACGAGCGGCTCGGGGTCGGCGGCGTCCTCCAGCAGCGCCAGGATCGCCGTCAGCTCTTCCGTCGCCGCCTGCAATTCGGCCAGCGCGTCTTGCGCCAGCTCCTCCGGCTCCAGCAGCCCGTCCGCGTCATCCAGCGCCTCATCGCGCAGCCAGCGCAGCCCGTCGAGCTTGTACTCGCGCGCCTTCACCTCGTCGATCGTGAAGCGCCGCCAGCGGTCCTCGGCCGACTGGCTCGGGTCGCCCGGCGCCCGCCCGTGCGGGTCCGGTCCGTAGCACGCCTCGAACTCGGCGAAGTGCTCGCGCGTCAGCGGGCGGTCCTTCTTCGTGATCGCCGGCACGTTCGAGCGGCCGTCGTAGATCCAGACCGCTTCGGTCGGCCGCCCCTTGCTGAAGAACACCACGTTCGTCTTCGTGCCGGGGCTGTACGGCGCGAACGTCCCACGCGGCAGCCGCAAGACCGTGTGCAGGTCGCAGTCCTGGGTCAGGATCGCGAACACCTCGCCGGCCTGGTCGGCGAACAGGCAGTTGTCCGGCACTACCACCGCCGCCCGGCCACCCGGCTTCAGGATCGTCAGCACGTGCTGGAGGAAGTTGAGCTGCTTGTTCGAGGTCGCGATCGTGAAGTCGTCGCGATCCGGCACCTGGTTGGCGCCCTTGGTCCCGAACGGCGGGTTCGTCAGCACCACGTCCATGCGTGGCCCGGATGGCGCCTCGTCGATCGAGTCGCCGAGCGCGATGTGCGGCTCGATCCCGTGCAGGTAGAGGTTCATCAAGGCCAGCCGGCGCGGACGCGGCACCAGCTCCTTGCCGTAGTACGTCTGCCGCCGGATCCGCCGCCAGACGTCGCGGTCCCCGACGCCGCCGGTGATCGCCGCCAGCCACTCGTACACCACCACCAGGAAGCCGCCCGTCCCACAGGCCGGGTCGCCGATCGTGAAGTCCGGCCGCGCGCGGGTCCGGCTTGACGCAGCGCACAATCGCCTGGATCAACAGGCGCGGGGTGAAGTACTGCCCGGCCCCCTTCTTCCCCTCGCTCGCCGCCTTCTCCAGCAGCCCCTCGAACGCCGCCGCCTTGACGTCCCCGTCGAGCGCCGTCCACTCCGTCTCGTCGATCAGCCCGATCATCCGCTTCAGGTTGGCCGGGTTGTTGAACCTGGACTGCGCCCCCGCGTAGATGTCGCCCAGGATGCCCGGCTCGCGCCCGAGCGTCCGCAGCACATCGACGTAGCGGTCGGCCAGCTCGGTCCCGCTCGCGGCCCGCAGCGTCGGCCAGTCCGCGCCGCCCGGCAGCTCCACGCCGCGCTCGTCGGCCATCTTCAGGAACAGCAAGTAGGTGAGCTGCTCGATGTAGTCGCCATAGTCGATGCCGTCGTGGCGCAGCGTGTGGCAGAAGCCCCAGAGCTTCTGAACGACGTCCGGCATCCCGTGTTCTCCATCAGGCAGCGGTCCATCAGGCCGCGACCGCCTCGTTCAAGATCCGCAGCACCTCCGGTAGCTCGCCGCCGAAGTCGCGATTCGCCCGGCCCCAGCCGCCGGCCCGCGCCAGGATCGGGACGTCCTCGAAGTCGTCCCGCCCGATCGACAGGTTGTCCAGCATCGAGCCGCGGATGCGGTCGAGCCAGGCGCGCTGGGCCGCACTGAAGCTCCGACCCGCCGTCAGCCGCGCCAGCGCCGCGTCGACCCGCTCCTCGGCCGTCAGCAGCGGGCTCGCCTCGTTCGCCGCGTGCTTCACCATCGAGATGAGGTCGACCAGCGCCTTGTCGTACCGGTCCTAGTGGACCGTCCGCAGTCGGTCCTCGGTGAAGTGCTCCGGCGCCGCCTTGAGCGCGTCGCGCAGCTCGCGAATGGCGTCGGTGCTCCAGTCGCGCGGCCGGTCGAGCAGGATGCGGATCGCCTCGATCTGCTCCTGGTTCTCCTGGACCCACCGCGCGAACGCGGCCAGGTAATCCTCCGGCTTGTACTCGACGCCGCCCTCCCGCAGCAGCCGCTCCGAGGACACGGTGTCCTGGACCCCAGACGCGACGTAGAACAGGCGCTCCGGGCGCTTGTAGTTGACCAGCAGCTCCTGGAATTGGGGATCGCGCAGGAGGCCCATCGTCGCGGTGAATTGCTCGCGCAGCCGCGCCGGCAGCCTCCGCGCGTACTCGGCGAGGTCGCCGTCCGGGACGAACGCGGCGAACGCTCGCGCGCCTCACCGGACATCTCGTCGATCCGCTGGAGCCGCTTGATCAGGCAGCGGACGTTGTACTCGCGGTCCCGGTTGTCCCAGATTGCCTGGATCACTTCCCGGATCGTCCGCGACTCCTGCTCGGGCGGCTCGGCGGTGATGCCGGTCGCGTCGCGGAAATACTGGAGCAGCGTCCCGTCGAAGCAGTCGAAGACGGTGAAGTGGGACTTGTCCGACAAGGTGTCGCTGAGGCGGGTGCCGCGCCCCAGCATCTGCTCGAACAGGATGCGCGACTTCACCGGCCGCGGGAAGACCAGGAACTCCAGGTCCGGCACGTCGACGCCGGTCGTGAGCAGGTCGACGGTCACGGCCACCGCCGGGTTCGGGCGGTTCCGGAACTCGCGGATGCGCTGGGGCAGGCGGTCCACCTTGCCGGTGATCTTGCGGACGAACTCCTCGCCGCGCCCGAACACCCGCTGCGCCAGCTCGACCACCTGCTCCGCGTGGGAGGTATGGTCGAGGTCGTTGACGGCGAAGATCAGCGTCTTCGGGAAGCGCCTGTAGCGGGCCGCATGCTCGTCGGCGTACCGCTTGACCTCCTGGAGGATCTTGCGGTTCGAGTCCGGCGCCGTCACCGCCCGCTCGACCTCGGCCGTGTCGAAGTGGCGCTCGTCCTCCAGCAGTTCGAGCTGCTTGGCGCCGGTGCCCGGGTCGACCATGTCGACCTGCTCGCCCTCGCGCAGGAACACCCCGTTCAGGCGGACGTCCGACTTAATCGTCACCACGTCATAGTCCACGAGATACCCCTCGCGGACGGCCCGCTCGTACTCGTAGCGGTAGACGACGTGCTCGAAGAACGATGTCGTGTGGGCGGCCGGCGTCGCCGTCAGCCCGAGCTTGATCGCGTCGAAGTGGTCCAGCGTGTCGCGCCAGACCGAGACCTCGCGGCTCGTGTAGCCTCGGTGGCACTCGTCGGCGATCACCAGGTCGAACGCGTGGATCGGCACGTTCCTGCGCTCGGCGTCCTCGTCGATCGTCTCGCCCCCGATCGAAGAATCCGGCCCGCCCATCACGGCGTCGCGGTCGAACAGGTTGATCGCCATCCGCTGGACCGTGCAGACGTAGACGAACGCCGCGCCGGGCGGCGGGTTCTCGAGGTAGTCGTCCGGCAGCTTCTTCGGGTTGAAGCCCTCGTCGTCCTCGCCGGTCCGCGCGATCCCCTGGCTGTACACCTCGTAGACCTGGTTGAACTTGAAGCCCGGCTCGGCGTCGAACGACGCGAACGCCCGGACCGCCTGGGCCGCCAGCGCGCGCCGGTCGACCAGGAACAGGACCCGACGAGCGACGCCCGCCTTCATCAGCCGGTGGACCTGGTTCACCATCGTGAAGGTCTTGCCGGTGCCGGTCGCCATCGCCACCAGCATCTTGCGTGCGCGGGCCGCGATGGCCGCCTCGACGGCCGCGTTCGCCTCCCGCTGGTACGGCCGCAGGGAGCGGTGGGCGTTCGGCAGGGCGGCGAGCCTCGCCTGCGCGGCCTCCTCGTCGCGTCCCATCAGCTCGGCCAGCGCGCCGGGCGTGTGGAACCCCTTGACCTCGCGCGAGCGCTCCAGCGAGTGCCGCACATCGTGGTACCAGATCGACGTGCCGTTCGTCGCATACAGGAACGGCACGCGGTACCCGCGGTAGTCCAGTGGGTTGTCGAAGGCGCCGCGCGAGTACCGCTCGGCCTGGGTCAGCCGCCCGCGCGGCCCGACGCTCAGCTTCTTCGCCTCGACGATCCCGAGGATGCTCCCGCCGACGCAGAGCGCGTAGTCGGCCGGCCCGTTCGCCGTCGGGTACTCCTCGATCGCCAACCCGTGGCACGCCCCGAGCGGGCGGCCGGGATCGTGCGGCGCCACCGCCCAGCCTGCCGCCTCCAGCCGCGGGTCGATCAGCCGCTTGCGCGCGAGCCACTCGGGACCATTCGGCTGGACGATTGGCACCGGCGCCGGCATGGATCTCCTCAGCCCCGAGGTTGCGCCATTGTACCTTCCCGATCGCGCGGCCCGTAATCCGCCGCTGCCTCTCCATCAGAGGGAGGGGGAGCCGAGCGAGAGCGGTGCCACCCGCCCGGCGGGCGCGCGCTACTATGAGGTCGGTGAGGAGCAAAAGGAGTGACCATGCAGCGACTGGCAGGACAGGTGGCGATCGTGACCGGGGGCGCGATGGGCATCGGCGGGGCGACGGCCGTCAGGCTCGCCGAGGAGGGCGCGAAGGTCCTGATCGCCGACGTCAACCAGGAGGCCGCGGCCCGCAAGGCCGACGAGATCCGCTCGGCCGGCGGCACCGTCGAGACGATCCGGGCCGACACCGGCTCCCACGACAACATCCGCGCGATGATCGGACGGGCGGACGAGCTATGGGGCGGCCTGCATATCCTAGTCAACAATGCCTACAGCCCGACCGAGTCGGGCGCCGAGTCGGGCAGCGCGCTCGACGTGAGCGAGGAGGCCTGGGACCGTGGCATGGCCGTCCTGGTCAAGGCGATGTTCCTCGGAGCCAAGTACGCCGTGCCGCTGATCGAGCGCTCCGGCGGGGGCTCGATCGTCAACCTGTCGTCGGTGCACGGCCTGCTGATGGCCCCGAAGAAGCTGGTCTACGAGGCCGGCAAGACGGCGGTGATCGGGCTGACGCGCCAGATGGCCTGCGACTTCGGGCCGCTGGGGATCCGGGTGAACGCGATCTGCCCGGGCCACATCGTGACGGAGCGGCTCCAGGAGCGCTGGAACCAGAACCCGAGCGGGCTGAAGTTCTTCGAGGCGCAGTACCCGGTCCGGCGCACCGGCAAGCCGGTCGACATCGCGAACGCCATCGTCTTCCTCTGCTCCGATGAGGCGTCGTTCATCACCGGCCACGCGCTGGTCGTCGACGGCGGGCTGTCGATCCAGCTCCAGGAAGACCTCGGCTGCAACCTGGCCGGGTACTACCGCGACCATCCGGAGACCGAGATCCCGTACACGACGGCGGAGTACGAGTAGCGAGCATCGAGGAGCCAGGAGAGGGAACGGGCGACGTCGTGGCGGTGCCGAGTCCGATACGTCTGGCTCTTCAACCCGACCCGGACGCCCGTTCGTTACCTCTCCTGGCTCCTTGCTCTTCCGTCAGTGGTCGCCCTTGCCGCCCTCCTTGCCGTGGGCGGTGCCGCGCTTGCTCGGGTGCTTGTTTGCCGAGCCCTGGCCGCTCTCCTGGCTCCCGCCCGACTGTCGGGCGCTGCCCTGCTCGCC
>JALYGH010000245.1 GCA_030777205.1 Chloroflexota bacterium | reverse complement strand
GCCTAACCCTCGACCGTCCGAGGTTCTCGGCGAACGCGAGGAGGGTTCGTTCCATCACCACGGAACGAACCCTCCGTCAGTACAAGTCAGTATGTTCGGCTCGTGATCGACGACCATGTATCCATATGCTTCCGGCCCTCCGGCGTCGGAGTCACCTTGGCGACGAGGACGCCGACCCGACAGCCCGGAGAGTCACCGATGGCCGACCGCCGTGGCAATCTCGTCCTCGGTGTAGTCCGCCAGTCGGAAGCCGCCGAGCAACAACTGCTGCAGGTCGTTCCACTGGAATAGGCGCACGCGATGGTCGTGGAGCGTCCCGAGCCAGTCGAGGAGCAGCGCAGCACGAAGCTGTCGCCGACCGATGGGCGGCGCCTGGGGGATGAGGATGATCCCTCCGTGCTCACATCCGGTGCGAAGGTAGGTCGCATGGAGTCGACGGAAGTCGGCGCGGTTATAGGAGAGCAGGACACGCCCCAGGCTTGTCGCGAACGCCAACTGCGCTTCGTCCGAGTCCTCGCCTCGGCCAACCTCGAGCGCCGTCAGCACGTCGAAGCCGCGCTCGCGTAAGGCCTCCTCGACGAGCCTATCCACGCACTCGTCGAGGTAGACCGGTGGCGCCGCCATCAGTCGTCAAGGTTCAACCGGATCAAGCCGTCGATCTCCGATGTATGCGCCCTGTAGAACGCGAGCGCCTCGCTCACATCAGCCGACGTCAACTGCGGATAGGCATCGATGACGCCATGAGGGCCGCCATACTCCCGTGTGGCCAGGACGACACTACGTACGGGTATGCGCGTCCCCCGGATAATCGGCTCGCCACCGAGGACTTGCGGGTTGCGGACGATGCGTCCGGTCTCGTCTGGCTGGCGGACCGCCATGACTCCCTCACCGGCCTCTCGTCTGATTCTACCAATCGCGGCACCGGCGCACGACCGCGCGATTGCGCGCCGGCGCGGCTTCGGTAGACCTCTCGAGATGAGTCGGTCGCACTCGATCGCCGCGCCGAGGGGGGATCGAAACGATCAAACGTCTGGTGTAGATTCCGGCTGCGCCTGCTCCGATGCGCTTAATGCACGGCCCGTCGAGGCGGTACAGGATCAGCGCGCCGTCGCCACATCCGCTCGATCACGCTGACGACGATGGGGCCCGGCATCAAGCTGGACATCCAGCCGACGCTCGCCCTCGCCGCCACCGCCGCCACCGCCACCTGACGCCCGACTGTCAGGGAGGCGGGCGGTCCGTATCAGCGTCGCCCTTCGAGGCTGCCGCCCTCGGCGATCTCCTTGATGCGGCGCAGCGTCTTGCCGGCGATGTTCTCGACGAACAGCGGCCCGATGATCCGCTCGGCGGCGAACCCGCCGATCACCGGCCAGTCGAGCGCCAGCCAGTGCTCGATCGTGACCTCGACCGAGTCGTCGTCGCGCGGCTCGATCCGCCACTCGACGTCCATACCGCGACTGACACCCTTGACGTGGCGGAACCAGATCCGGCGAGCCGCCGGATCGAGCCACTGGATCGACGTCCAGCTCACCGGGAACCCATCCCGCGTCGCCGCCATGTGGACGAGCCGCTTCTGGCCGCGACGGCGAAGCACGCGGACCGATCGGTAGTGCGGCAGGATCGCCGGCCAGTACTCCACCTCGCCGGCCAGGCGAAAGACTACGTCAGGGTCGGCTCGCATCACGATCTGGTTCAGCGTCTGCACGGGATCGCCCTCATCTACAAGCGCGGACGGCGAGCACAAGAAAGGGGGCGGCAGCGCGCCGCCCCCACTCGACCAACGATGGGCGATTCAGGCGCTGGGGTTCGTCGTGCCGGTGGTGCCGGTCGTACCGGAGGTGCCGGTCGTGCCGGTCGACGTGGGCTCGCTGTACCCCGGGATCGGCTCGGACGGTCGGCCGTGGACCTCGGACGGCGCCGGCCGCTCGATCGAGCTGGTCTCGAAGTCCGCAAAGGCGTCGTCATCCGTGCCGACGACATAGCGCTGGTAGGCCCAGTAGCCGGCGGCACCGGCTACTGCCCCAAAGATGAACCCCAACATTGCATCCTCCTCGCGTGGTACGTGCTCGGGAGACTCCTTAGTGTACCCCGTCGCCGTCGGCGATCGTTACCGATTCGTCGATTTATGCTAGGTACCTCTGGCTTGCACGTGTCGTGCCAACAGCGGCCGGTTCGATCCCGTGCGTGGCGACCAGGAAGTCCAGATCCGCGCCGCGGTCGGCCTGCATGACGTGCTCGACGTACAGCTTGCCCCAGCCGCGCACGTAGGGTGACGGCGGCGGGGTCCAGTCGGCGCGGCGTGCCTCGAGCTCCGCCTCTGACACGTCGAGGTGCAGCCGTCGGTTCTCGACGTCCAGCTCGATCCAGTCGCCGTCTCGCACGAAGGCGAGCGGCCCACCGACGGCCGACTCGGGAGCCACGTGCAGGATGACCGTGCCGTACGCCGTGCCGCTCATGCGCGCGTCCGAGATGCGGACCATGTCGCGGACGCCCTGCTCGAGCAACTTCTTCGGGATCGGCAGCATGCCGGACTCCGGGAAGCCGGGCGCCCCGACCGGGCCGCCGTTCTGCATGACCAGCACCGAGTCCGGCGTGACGTCGAGGCTCGGGTCGTCGATGCGGGCCTGGACATCGTTGACGTCCTTGAAGACGATCGCGCGCCCGCGGTGCTTCAGCAGCTTCGGGTCGGCGGCGGCGTGCTTGATGACGGCCCCGTCCGGGGCCAGATTGCCGCGCAGGATCGCCAGCCCGCCCTCGGGGGAGAGCGGCTTGTCGAGGGTGGCAATGACGTCCGGGTTGCGGACGCGGGCACCCTCGACGTTCTCGCGGAGCGTCTTGCCGGTGATGGTGAGGCAGTCGCCGTGGAGCAGCGGTAGCAGCTCCTTCATCAGGGCCGGTACGCCGCCGGCCTCGAAGAACTGCTCCATCTGCCACTTCCCCGCCGGGCGGAAGTTGCCGAGCAGCGGCGTCTCGCGCGAGAGCCGGTCGTACAGGTCGAGCGGCAGGTCGATGCCGAGCCGGCCGGCGATGGCGGTGGTGTGGACGACGGCGTTGGTCGAGCCGCCGAGCGAGAGCATGACGCGCAGGGCGTTCTCGAAGGCCTGTGGCGTCATGATCTTCGACGGTCGCAGGTCCTGCTCGATCGCCTCGACGATCTGGCGGCCGGAGTCCTCGGCGATGCGCAGGCGGCGGGAGTCCGGGGCTGGGATGGCGGCGCAGCCGGGCAGGGCCATGCCGAGCGCCTCGGCGACCGATGCCATCGTGCTCGCGGTGCCCATGACGGTGCAGTGGCCGGTGCTCCGGCAGAGCGAGTCCTCGATGTCGCGGAGGGTGTCGGCGTCGATCTTGCCGGCGCGGTGCTCGGTCCAGAAGCCGCGGCAGTCGGTGCAGGCGCCGAGGTCGCGCCCTTCCCAGCGCCCGGAGAGGGTCGGTCCGCCCATCACCATGATGGTCGGGATGTCGACGCTGGCAGCGCCCATGAGCTGGGCCGGGATCGTCTTGTCGCAGGCCCCGAGCAGCACGACGCCGTTCATCGGCTGGGCGCGGATCATCTCCTCGGTGTCGATCGCCATCAGGTTGCGGAACAGCATCGAGGTCGGGTTCAGGAAGACTTCGCCGAGCGAGATGGTCGGGAACTCGAGCGGCAGGCCGCCGGCCTGGAGCACGCCGCGCTTGACGGCCTCGCCGAGCTGCTTGAAGTGGGCGTGGCAGTTGTTGAACTCGCTCCAGGTCTGGGCGATCCCGACGACCGGTCGGCGGAGCGTGTCGTCCGAGAACCCCATCGACTTGGCGAAGGAGCGGGCGATGAACCCGGCCAGGCCCGGGTCGCCGTAGCGGGAGGCGGTGTGGATGCGCTCGTTGCCGGTCAGCCCGGCGCCGTTCCGAGAGGCGGCTGCTGTTGATCTGTCATGGCTGGTCCTTCACTGGAGGATGGGCCGCTGCCGCGTGCCGATGGTCTACGACAAGAGCGGCGGGTGATCTTCAGGAATCGTAGCGCGCCGGGCATACGGTCGGTGGACGCTATGGCATACCCAATCGGCCGTACGAGATGGTCACCGCGTGGCTTACGGCGTATCCGGAGTGGACGAAATTGGCTTACGGCGCGACGAAAGTGGCCCACGGCGGTACACAGCGCGGGCGTACCAGGAGGGGACTGGGTTCGTTTGCCCAGATCGCGTGTTGCTTGGGACAGACGCCTACTCGACAAGGGGACGAGTCGGCGCGGGAGGGGGTAAAACGGCCGGTGGGCGGCACGGCGATCTCTACGGGCAGCCTGAGGGCGCTTCGAAGAGGGGATACCCGTAGGGTGCCGGGCCGGTATGCACCAACGATGCCCAGGTCGGTCGCAGCCAATGCCTGATCCTCGCCGGTGTGTGCATACCCGTCGTATGTCGACTCAACGCTCTGAGTGAAGCCGTGGTGCCGCTTCCCAAGTATGAGTCCTGTCAAGTTAGGCATGGCCGTGCGGGGCACCACCGGGGCATGAAAAGGGGGGCGGGCGCTGGCTAGGATGGTCGGTAGGCGGTCCGGGTTGGTGAAGGCCGGCACACACTGGTGCTGTGAGCCCGCGTCAAGTTTGGCCTCGGGTGCTCGGTGGCACCACCGAGTGTTGCTCCCGTCCGGGAAGCACGAACAGCAGAGTCTGGAAGGAACGGGCACCCCGCCCGACCGTCGCCCCGGGAGGTCGAGGCGATGGACGTGGTCTACCCGCGCTGCTGTGGATTGGACGTGCACAAGCAAAGCGTCGTGGCGTGCCTGGTCACGCCAGGGAAGGGGAGCCGGCCGGCGAAGGAGATCCGGACGTTCGGGACCATGACGGCTGACCTGTTGGCGCTGGGCGACTGGCTGGCCGCGGCGGGCTGCACCCACGTGGCGCTGGAGAGCACCGGCGTGTGCTGGCAGCCGGTCTGGAACCTGCTGGAGGATCGGTTCGAGTTGCTGCTGGTGAACGCGCGGCACATCAAGGCCGTGCCGGGGCGCAAGACCGACGTGCGGGACTGCGAGCGGATCGCCGACCTGCTGCGGCACGGGCTGCTGCGCGGCAGCGTGGTCCCCGACCGCGAGCGCCGTGGGCTGCGCGAGTTGGTCCGGTATCGCACGGCGCTCACGCGCGAGCGCGCCGCCGAGGTCAACCGGCTGCAGAAGGTGCTCGAGCAAGCCAACATCAAGCTGGCGGGGGTCGCCACGGACATCATGGGCGTCTCGGCCCGCCGGATGCTCCGGGCGCTCGTGGCGGGGGAGACGGATGCCACGGCGCTGGCGGACCTGGCGCTCGGGCAGTTGCAGAAGAAGCGACCCGAGCTGGAGCGAGCGCTGGCCGGTCGGTTCGGCCCGCGGCAGCGCTACCTCGTCGCCACCATGCTGGCCCACATCGATGCGCCGGACGCGACGCTGGCCGAGCTGAGCGACAAGATCGGGGAGCAAATGCGCCCTTTCGAGGACGCCATCGAGCGACTCGATGCGATCCCCGGGGTCGGGCGGCGGATCGCCGAGATCCTGGTGGCCGAGTTGGGCGCTGACCTGACGCGCTTCCCCACGGCGGCCCATCTCGCCTCCCGGGCCGGGCTGTGCCCCGGCAACGACGAGAGCGCCGGCAAGCGGCGGAGCGGCAAGACTCGCAAGGGCAGCAAGTCGCTCCGCTGGGCCCTCATCGAGGCCGCTCAGGCCGCCAGCCGCGCCCGCAACACCTACCTGGCGGCGCAGTTCCATCGCCTGGCCGCGCGCCGGGGCAAGAAGAAGGCCGCCGTCGCGGTCGCCCACAGCATCCTCGTCGCCGCGTACCATCTCCTCACCCGCTCCACTGATTACCACGATCTCGGCGGTGACTACTTCGACCGGCGCGACCAGGACGCCCTCGAGCGCCGGCTCGTCCGTCGCCTCGAAGCCCTCGGCAACAAGGTCACCCTTGAAAAGGCCGGCTGAGGGAGGGAGTTTTCACAGCAGTGTAGCACGCCGCTCCCGCCAGCCGCCTCCACGCCGAAGCCGGTGCCGGCGCACAATTGCACCGGCAAGATCGAGGGTGAGGATGCGCTCGCTCCGCCCAGGGGAATGGGAGCCGGCGATCGGTGCACCCGGGTGCCCTCGTGACGAGGTCGAGATCGCGCCGTGGTGTACACGTGACCATTACGGTTTCAGCAGTGCGGCATCATCCCGCGGCGTGAACTTGACCCGGGGGTATCCGTGCCGGACTCCACCATCGACGAGATCAAGCGGCGCCTCGACATCGTCGACGTCATCGGCGAGAGCGTCCCGCTCAAGCGAGCCGGCCGGAGCTTCAAGGGCCTCTGCCCCTTCCACGGCGAGAAGACCCCCTCCTTCCACGTCTCGCCCGAGCGCCAGTCCTGGCACTGCTTCGGCTGTGGCCGCGGTGGAGACATCTTCTCGTTCGTTCAGGAGCGGGAGAGCGTCGGCTTCGCCGAGGCGCTGCGGGTGCTTGCCGAGGGGGCCGGCGTCGAGCTGCAGGAACGCCAGCGGCCCGACCCGACCGTCCGCGAGCGCAAGGATCGCCTGACCGAGATCCTCGAATCGACGGCGCTGTTCTACCGCGGCCTGCTCCAGAGCGATGCGGGCGCGAACGCCCGCGCGTACCTCGCCGGGCGCGGCGTCACCCAGGAGTCGATCGAGCGCTTCGGCCTGGGGTACGCCGAGCCCACGGGCCGCGCATTGGAGCGGCACCTGATAAAGGCCGGCTATGGCGTTGACGAGGCGGTGGAGGCGGGAGCCCTCGGCCGGTCCGACGACGGCCGCACCTACGACCGCTTCCGTGACCGCGTGGTCTTCCCGATCCGCGACGCCGAAGGCCGCGCGATCGGGTTCGGCGGCCGCGCGCTGCGGCCCGACCAGCAGCCGAAGTACCTGAACTCCCCCCAGACCGACATCTTCGACAAGGGCGCCAACCTCTACGCCCTCGACCAGGCCCGAGCCGCCATCCGCGAGGCCGGCCGGTCGATCGTCGTCGAGGGGTATTTGGACGCGCTGATCCCCCACCAGGCCGGGTTCCGCAACGTGGTCGCCACGCTCGGGACCGCCCTCACCGAGCGGCACGTCCAGGTTCTGCGCAACCTCGGCCGCGAGATCGTCCTCTGCCTCGACTCCGACCTGGCCGGCCTGCGCGCCGCCCAGCGCGGGTCTAGCGTCGCCCACGACGGCACCGCCGACGAAGCCGTCCGGATCGACCTCGCCGTCCTGAACCGCTGGGAGCGCCCCCGGCGCCGTGACCAGGCCCAGGCGGCGATCTTCCTGGAGCGCCGCACGCTGCTCAAGGTGATGACCCTCGAAGGCGGCAAGGATCCCGATGAGGTGGTCCGCCAGGATCCGACAGCCTGGACGCGCGCCGTCGAGGCCGCCCAGCCGGTGATCGACTTCGTCCTCGCCAACCTCAACAAGATCTTCGACCTCGACTCAACCGACGGCCGGCGCGAGGCCGCCCGCGCGGCGGTTGGGCTGATCTACGATGTCGCGGACCCGATCGACCGCGACCGCCACCTCCAACGGTTAGCCGCCGTGATCGGCACCCAGGTTGACGTGCTGCACGAGTTCGCGCGGCGAAGCCTCCGCCTCGTCCCGCCGCGCTCGGAGGCGGAGGCGGCTCCAACGGTGACACCCGCCACGTCCCGAACCGCGTCCCCGGAGCCGTCGTCAGCCGCCATCGCCACGCCGCGCGACCGCTCCTACGAGGACCGGCTCGCGGACCTGGTAATCGCCCTGCGCATCCGGGCACCCGAGGATGCACCCTGGCCGGAGCCCGCCGACTTCGAGGACGCGGCGCACCGGGCGCTGCTCGAGCTCCTCCGCGCGGCCTTCCCCTGGCCCGACGCCCAGACGGCGTTCGACCGGCTTCGGTACGTCGGCGGCGACGCCCTCGCCGAGTTCATTCGGCGGATCGAGGCTGTCGACCGGGAGAACGAGCGGCTCGCGCCACCGGATCTGGTGCGCGAGCTGCGCGTGCGGGCACTGGAGTTGCGGAAGCTGCGACTGTTCAGGCAACATCAGGCACTCGATTCAGCCCTCCGGGAGGAGGTCGGTGCTATGAGCTCGGCCGAGCGTCGCGAGTATCACGAACGGCTGGCTCGGATCGCCGCCGAACTTGGGGGTATATTTGCCGAGCAGCGCGAGCTCGGTGTGGTCGGGTCGGCGTCGTGGAGCATCCGACGCGGGCGGGAGGTCCTCGGTGGTTGACGATCCGCGCAGCGAGCCGGCGCCGTACGAGGCGACCGTGCCGGAGATCCTCCCCGCCCTCAACTCGGAGCCGCTCGCGGCGTTCGGCGCCGTCGTCGCGTCGTCGATCGAGCCGATCGACGTGTTCATCGGCTCGGACGGGGCGGCGATCACGCCGACCGGGCCGGTCGGGGTCGAGCAGAATGGCGCCGCCGGCGTGGGCTGGACGAATGGGGGCGACGCCGACCTGCTGATCGCCGCCGAGGAAGCCGTGCCGATCGAGCTGGCGATGGCAGTCGTGGCCGAGCCGGATGCCGTCGCCGCGGCCGAGTCGCTCGCCCGACCGGAAGAGCAGACCGAGGGCCTCGAAGACCACGTCCGGATGTACCTCCGGGAGATCGGCCTCGTGCCGCTCTTGAGCTGGGACGACGAGAAGCGCCTGGCCCGCCACATGGAGAACGGCATCTACGTCGACCGGCTGGTGCGGGCGATGATCCTCGGCACGCCGAGTCCCACGATCGACGTGCCGCCGCTCGTGATCGACGACGGCGAGCTAGTTGGGGTGTCGGCGGCGGAGAGCTTGCCCGCCGCCGATCGGTCCGTCGCCGAGCCCCCCACCGTGGACGGCCAGCGTCCGTCGGCCGGCGACGTCGTCGCCGAGATGGCGCGGCGGTTCGTCACCCACCTGCCGCTGCTCGAGGTGTGGGCGCCCGCCTTGGAGCGGACCCTGGGCGGCTACCGGCGCGCGATCGAGACCCTGGCCGAGACGGCCGAAGTCTCCACGGATCGCTGCCAGGAGGTTGCCGCGCACCTCCGGCGCACGCCGGACGACGTGCGGGCGGCCGTCGTCGAGCTGTCGGTGCTGTCCCGCGTGCTGCCGGAGCTGGTTCGCGACCGCCTCATCGCCGCGCGTGCCCCGGATGCACCGGCCGGCATGGCCGCGACGCCGGACCTCGTGCTCGCCCTGGACCGCGATGCGCTCGAAGACCACCTCGGGTGGATCCAGTTCGAGGCAGAGCGGTCGCGTGCCAGCCTGACCGAGGCGAACCTCCGCCTCGTCGTGAGCGTCGCGAAAAAGTACATCGGGCGGGGGATGTCGCTGCTGGACCTGATCCAGGAGGGCAACATCGGCCTGATCCGCGCGGTCGAGAAGTTCGAGTACCGCAAGGGCTACAAGTTCAGCACCTACGCTACCTGGTGGATTCGGCAGGCGATCACCCGCGCCATCGCCGACCAGGCCCGGACGATCCGCATCCCCGTCCATATGGTCGAGACGATCAACCGGCTCAGTCGACTGACCCGTCGGCTCATCCAGGACCTCGGCCGCGAGCCGACCTCCGAGGAGCTCGGCGCGGAGATGGAGATCACGCCCGACCGGGTCCGCGACATCCTGAAGGTCGCCCAGGAGCCGGTCTCGCTGGCGACGCCGATCGGTGAGGAAGACGACTCCCACCTCGGCGATTTCATCGAGGACGAGGGGGCGCTTGCGCCGTCGGATGCTGCCTCGCACCAGCTCCTGAAGGAGCAGGTCGAGGACGTGCTCGACTCGCTGAGCGGCCGCGAGCGGCGCGTGCTCCAGCTTCGCTTCGGGCTCGACGATGGCCGCCAGCGGACGCTCGAAGAGGTCGGGCGAGAGTTCGGCGTGACCCGCGAGCGAATCCGCCAGATCGAGGCGAAGGCGCTCCGCAAGCTCCGTCACCCGACCCGCTCCAAGAAGCTCCGGGACTACCTGGAGTAGCCTCTCCTTCTCCATGGACGTCTGGTCACTCGCGAGCGGAAGCTCCGGCAACTGCTACCTCGTGCGCGCGGCGGGCACGCTGCTGCTCGTCGAGGCCGGGATCACGCTGCGCAAGATCGAGACATTCCTGGCGAAGCTGGGTGTCACGGCCCGTGACCTGGCCGGCGTGCTCCTGACCCACGAGCACAGCGACCACATCCGTTCGGCGCGACTGCTCTCCGACAAGTACGAGCTGCCGCTGTTCGCGACGGCCGGCACGCTCGGACACCAGTCGCTGCGGGACTCAGCCTGGGCACGGCCAATCGAGCCCGGCAAGCAAGTCCGGATTGGCGAGGTCGAGGCCGTCGCCTTCTCGGTTCCGCACGACGCCCGCGAGCCGGTCGGCTACCGCCTGACCGCCCACGAGGCGACGGTCTGCGTCACCACCGACCTTGGCTTCGTGCCGAAGGAGGTCGGGCGGCGGTTTCGTGACAACGACCTCCTGATCCTCGAAGCGAACCACGACGTCGAGATGCTGCATAGCGGGCCATACCCCACCTTCCTGAAGCGGCGCGTCCTCGGCGATCACGGCCATCTCTCGAACGTCGCCACGGCCGACGCGCTGCTCGCCTGCCGCGACCGGGTGCCGTCCCACGTCTGGCTCGCCCATCTAAGCCCGGTGAACAACTCCCCCGAGCGCGCCCAGACCGAGATCGTCGGCCGGCTCGCCGCCGCGGGCTACGGCCACGTCGAGCTGCAGGTCGCCGCCCGCAACCGCCCGAGCCTCCATTGGTCGACCACCCCGCGCCCCGTTCAACTCAGCCTGTTCTGAGCAACGTCAGGCCGCGCGCGACGGCGCGTACGCCCTGATGCTTCGCCTCGACGACCATGGCGCCGATCTCACTGGCATCTGCCGACTATCGGTTCGATTCGCTTGGGATGAGGACACTTCCGTGAATCACCAGCGCCCCCTGAATGACCTCATCGTGCACGACGATCCTGCCTGGCCGGATGTGCAGGCGTGGCTTGCGGCATCCCCGCGACCGGTCGATGTCCTGCCCGTCGGGCCGGGGCAGGGAGAGCGCACGCTCCAGGCCCTCCAGGTAACGACGCGATCGGTGCTCGGCGCCGTCGCCCTCCACACCGGCGGGCTCCTCCTCGACCACGGCTGGCTGCGCATCCTCGGCGCGGGCTCCGAGCGGTTGCGAGGGTCCCTGGGCAGTTGGAATGGCCTGGACGGCGCAGCGCCGGAGCCACCGCTGTCGGGCGCGCTCATCGTCGCGCACGACGCGGTGGGGGGCTTCTTCGCGATCAATGGCGGCGCGCTGGGCGACCAGACCGGGGATGTGTACTACTTCGCCCCCGACACCCTGGCATGGGAGGACCTCGACAAGGGGTACTCCGCGTTCGTCCAGTGGGCGATCGCCGGCGACATGGACAGGTTCTACACTGACGCCCGCTGGCCGGGGTGGGCGGACGAGCTGCGCGCCCTCAGCCCGGACTACGGCATCCTCGTGTACCCGTTCCCCTGGGCGCAGGGAGGTCCGATTGCCGAGCGATCGCGCAAATCTGTGCCGATGAGCGAGTTGTGGAGCCTTCAGCACGATGTTGCCCGTCAGGTGCGGGTGGCGGATCGCGCCGAGTGAGACCGCCGACCGGCGGACCCGATCCGGGCGACGGCCATCGGCCGGGCGACGCCAAACTGCCAGCCGGGTCACGGCGATGTCCCAAACGCGCGCAACATTCCTCGGAACGCGCGGGGTCTCTGCTACAATCCGCGCCACGTGGCACGAGCCATGCCGAACGCCGACGCGCCGGCGCCCCTGATACCTCCTCCGAAACCTGGTGAACCCTCGCATGCCACGCCCTCAGCCGCGCACGAGTGACGACGTCCGTCGGGCATTCCTCGACTTCTTCGCCGAGCGCGGCCACGTCGAGCAGCCCAGCTCCAGCCTGGTCCCCTACAACGACCCGAGCGTGCTGCTGACCACGGCCGGCATGCAGCAGATGATCCCGTACATGCTCGGCCGCGAGCAGCCGCCGGCCGTCCGACTGACGTCGGTCCAGAAGTGCTTCCGCACCGTCGACATCGACGAGGTCGGGAACCCGCGGAACCTGACCTTCTTCGAGATGCTCGGCAACTTCTCGATCGGGGACTACTTCAAGGAGCAGGCGATCCCCTGGGCCTGGGAGTTCGTCACCGAGTGGCTCCAGCTCCCGCCCGCGCGCGTCCACGTCACGGTCCACCCGACCGACGACGAGGCCCGCCAGATTTGGCTGAAGATCGGCTTCCCGGCCGAGCGGATCACCGAGCTCGAGGACAACTGGTGGGGACCGCCGGGCGCCGAGGGCCCGTGCGGACCGGACTCCGAGCTGTACCTCGACCAGGGCGCCGAGGTCGGCTGCGGCAAGCCCGACTGTGCGCCCGGCTGCGACTGCGACCGCTACCTGGAGTTCTGGAACCTCGTGTTCATGGAGTTCTACCAGGACCGCCAGGGCAACCGGACGCCACTGCCGAAGAAGAACGTCGACACCGGCTCCGGCCTGGAGCGGGTGACCGCGATCGTCCAGGACGTGCGGACGGTCTACGAAACCGACCTGTTCCTGCCGATCATCGAGCAAGTTGCTGCGATCGCCGGCACGCGCTTCGGGGCGGACCACGCGACGGACTACGCCCTGCGGGTGGTCGCCGACCATGGCCGCGGCATGACGTTCCTGGCCGCCGACGGCGTCACGCCCGGCAACGAGGGGCGCGGCTACGTCATGCGCCGGATCATCCGGCGCGCCGTCCGCTACGGCCGGCTGCTCGGCGTCGAGCGCCCGTTCCTCGAGCGGATCGTCGAGCGCGTCATCGCGCGCATGCGCACCTGGTACCCGGAGCTCAACGCGCGCCAAGCCGGCATCCTCGAGACGGTCCGCCTCGAAGAGGCGCGCTTCTCGGAGACGTTGGCGACCGGCAGCGAGCGCCTGGCCGAGTGGATCGCGCAGGCGAAGGCGCGCGGCGAGACCCAGGTGGCCGGCGACCTCCTGTTCCAGCTCTACGACACGTTCGGCTTCCCGCGCGAGCTGAGCGAGGAGATCCTCGCCGAGGCCGGCCTCACGGCCGACCGGGCCGGCTTCGATCGGGCGATGGAGGAGCAGCGGAGCCGCAGCCGGGCCGGCGCCCGCTTCGCCGGCGTCGCCGAGACCCGGACCTACGACGTCGGCGATGTCCCGGCGACCGAGTTCCTCGGCTACGAGCGGCTCCAGACGCCCGCCGTCGTGCTGGCGCTGCGGGCCGGCGACGCGGCGGCGCCGGAGCTGCGCGAGGGCCAGAAGGGGCTGGTCGTCCTCGACGAGACGAGCTTCTACCCGGAGGGCGGCGGCCAGGTCGGCGACCGGGGGGTCATCCGCGGGCGCGACGGGGTCTTCCGCGTCGAGGACACCCGCCGCGTCGACGACCGCCACGTCGCCCACTTCGGGGTGATGGAGGAGGGCATGCTGCGGGCCGGCGCGGACGTCACGGCCGACGTCGACCGCGCGCACCGCTTCGAGACGGCGCGCCACCACACCCTGACCCACATCCTCCACCGCACGCTCAAGGACCTGCTCGGCGAGCACACCGAGCAGAAGGGCTCGCTGGTCGCGCCCCGCGTCGCCCGTTTCGACTTCAACTTCCCGCGCGGCCTCTCGCGCGAGGAGCTCGAGGCGGTCAACGCCCAGATCAACCGCCATATCCTGGAGAGCTTGCCGGTCGGCTGGCAGGTGATGGACCTGAACCACGCCCGCAAGTCCGGCGCGGTGGCGATCTTCGGCGAGAAGTACGGCAGCCAGGTGCGCGTCGTCGACATCGGCGGGTGGAGCAAGGAGCTGTGCGGTGGCACCCACGTCACCAGCTCCGCCGACGTCGGGACGGCGATCCTCGTCCGCGAGGGCGGCCTGGCGAGCGGCATCCGCCGCGTCGAGGTGCTGGCCGGCGAGGCGGCGTTCGCCCACGCCTGGGAGCAGCAGGAGCGCCTGATCCACCTGGCGCGGAGCCTTGGCGCGCCCGTCGACCAGCTCGAGGCGCGGCTGGCCGCGTTGATCGAGGAGCTGGACGAGACGCGGCGGACCCAAGCGCGCCTCGAGCAGCAGCTCGCCGGTCGGCGCGCCGAGCAGCTCGTGAATGCGGCTCGCTCGGTCGGAGAGGTGAACGTCCTGGCGGCGCAGGTGGACGCGTCGAGCCGCGACGCGCTCCGCGACCTGGCCGACCAGCTTCGCGCGAAACTCGGGACCTCGGTCGTCGCCCTAGCGGCGAGCATGGATGGCCAGCACGCGTTCGTCGTCGGGGTCAGCCGCGACGCGGTCGAGCGCGGGCTCAACGCCGGCGACATCCTGCGCCAGGCGCTCGCCGCCGCGGGCGGCAAAGGTGGCGGACGCGCGGACTTCGCGCAGGGTGGAGCCAAGGACGCGGGCCAACTCGGCACGGCGCTCGCCCAGGTCGTGCCACTGGTCGAACGTACCGTCGGGAACAGGTAGGTTTCAATGGTTGCACGGGCTGCTGCCTCGCCGGCCTCCACGCAGGAAGTGGTGTTCCTCGACCTCGATGACGATCTCGGGACGGTGCGCGCCAAGCTGGAGTCGACCGCCGCCGACGAGATCTTCCTCGTCATCCCGCGCCGGTCGCCGATCCTGCGGACGCCGCTGGAGTTCCGCATCCTGGCCCGGCTCACCAACGAGCTCTCGTCCGAGACGATCATCGTCACGACCGACGGCGCGCGGCGGGCGCTGGCCCGTGCCGAGGGGCTGCGGACGAAGCGCTCGGTCCGCTCCCTGCGTCACCTGTCGCGACCGCCCGGCTCGCGCGGCCTCTGGCTGCCGTCGTTTCCGGACTGGATCCCGATCCCGTCGTTCACCGGCGTCGTCCTGACCACGCTGGTCGCCGGCCTGGCCGCCTTCATCTTGCTCGTGGTCGTGCCGGTCATGAGGGTGACGGTCCACGCCCAGACCATTCCCAAGCAGCAAGACATCGAGGTGATCGTCGACCCGAACGCCCGGCAGTTGGACCTCTCGCGGCGCACGATCGCCGGCGAGACCCTCCAGCAGCGCGTCGAGGTCGTCGCCTCCCAGCCGACGAGCGGCGTCAAGAAGCTCGGCCGCGACAAGGCGAAGGGTGAGGTGGCTTTCGTGAGCCAGAACCCGCAGGCCGTCACGATCCCGCGCGGCACGGTGCTCGTGGCGAACAACGGCGCGAAGTTCCTGACCGACCTCGACGTCCAGGTTCCGCCGTTCAGCCAGGGCGTGGCGCGGGTGGCGATCACCGCCGCCGATCCCGGCCCGCTCGGCAACGTCGAGGCCCGCCAGATCGCGCGAATCGAGGGCGTCGACGCGCCGAACATCACCCCCCGCAACGACCGCCCGACTCAGGGCGGCACTGATCGGGATGGCAAGACGGTCGCGCCGGACGACGTCGCGAAGCTGAAGGAACAGCTCCAGAACCGCGCCAAGGACCAGGCGCTCGCCGAGCTCTACGCCCGGGCCGGCGGTGATCGCTCGCTCATCCAGCCGAGCCTGCGGATGCGGACCGAGGGCGAGACGATCGAGCCGGGCGTCGATGCCGAAGCGGAGCAGGTCACCGGACGCTACACGGTCGTGGCGACGGCGACGGTGTTCAAGAACGCCGACTACAATGCGCTGATCCAGCAGACCTTCCTCGCGCAGGCGGGTCCGGGCTTCGATCTGCCGATCAGCCTGCTCGGCATCGGCACGCCGGAGGTGGTGAGCGTCGACGACGGCCGGGTGCGGCTCAAGTCCACGTCGCAGGCCACGCTGGTCAAGCACGTCGACACCGAACAGGTGGTCGAGGCGATCCGCTGGAAGACGACCGCCGAGGGTCGCGCGGCGCTGGCGCGGATCGACGGGCTGACCGGGACGCCGCGCATCGAGTTGACCCCGGAGTGGGCGCCGCGGGCATACCGCGTGGAGGTTTCCGTCGCCGCGCCGCGATGACGGCCGGATGCGGCGAGCGACCGCTTCGACGCGGGACGGGTGGTGGTGAGCGGTCGACTGATGGGCCTCGACCCCGGCGAGCGACGCATCGGGGTGGCCCTCAGCGATGAGCTTGGCCTGCTCGCGTCGCCGCTCTGTATCCTGAATCGACGCTCCTGGGTGGCGGACGTGGCGTCGCTCGCGGACCTCGTCCGCACCCACGACGTAGTCGAAGTCGTGGTTGGCCATCCCAAGACCCTGCGCGGCGAGATCGGGCCGCAGGCACGCCGCGCCGAGCGGTTCGCCGAAGCGCTGCGCCGCGCGGTTAACGTACCGGTGAGGCTATGGGACGAACGATACTCGACGACCGAGGCGAGCGAGCTACTCGCGCGCAGCGGCAAGCGGGCCGCTGGCCGCCGCGGGGCGCCGCTCCGGGTGGACGCGGCGGCGGCGGCCGTGATCCTTCAGGGATTTCTAGACGCACGACGGTCCTCCGGCTCCTCGCCGTCCTGATCGCGGTCGTCCTCGTCGGCGGGGCCGGCCTGGCCGCATACGCCGCGTTCAACGGCCTGCCGTCGCTGGCGCGCCTCGGCATCGGCAACCTGGACGCCCCGGTGAGCGACGACTCGACGATCCAGACGTTCGTCGTCCAGCCCGGCACGTCCGCCGCCGACATCGGCAAGGACCTCCACGAGCGGAAGCTCATCCGGTCGCCACTGATGTTCCGCGCGCTCGTCGAGGCCCGCGACGTCGGCTCGCGGATCGAGGCCGGCGAGTACTGGATCAGCCCGGCGATGACCACGAGCGAGGTCGTCGCGGTCCTCTCGCGGGGCGCCGTGCGGACCGGCATCCCACTCACCATCCCGGAAGGCTGGCGGGCCGAGCAGGTGGCGCAGAAGGTCGAGTCGCTCGGGATCGCCCGCGCCGACGACTTCCTCGCCCTGGTGCGGTCGGGCGGCGGCATCCAGCTCGCCGAGCCCGTGCCGGCCGGCCAGTCGCTCGAGGGATACCTGTTCCCGAACACCTACGAGATCAAGCAGGGGGCGGACGCGCGGGCCGTGGTCGAGCTGATGGCCCGCGAGTTCGATCGCCAGTTCGACGGCCAGTTGCGCTCGAAGGTAGCCGCTCGTGGCCTGACGATCCACCAGGCGGTGACGCTCGCCTCGATCGTCGAGCGCGAAGCGACGCGCCCGGTCGAGCAGCCGCTGATCGCCGGCGTCTACCTCAACCGCCTGAAGCTGAACATGCCGCTCCAGGCCGACCCGACCGTCCAGTTCGCCGTGGCCAACGTGAACCTGGTCGAGGCGCTCGGCTTCGGCTACTGGAAGCGCGACCTGACCCGCGACGACCTCCAGGTCGCGTCGCCGTACAACACCTACGCGCGATCCGGCCTGCCGCCCGGCCCGATCTGCAGCCCCGGCCGCGCCGCCCTCGAGGCCGTCGCCAACCCGACCGAGTCCGAGTACCTGTTCTTCGTCGCCAGGGGCGACGGGTCGCACGTGTTCGCCAAGACCGACGTGGAGCATGCCGAGAACGTCGAGCGATACCAGCGAGGGGGATCGTGACCGAGGGCGCGACGAGTGGCCCCGCGTCGCCGCCCGCCGAGCTGGCCGGCGAGCGCGAGCGGATCGCCTCCTACTACGTCTGGCGGGCCGAGGCGAAGCTCGGCGACCGCTACTCGGCCTTCAACCCGGGCCACCTGTTCCGCGTGCAGCGGACGGACCGGGCGATGCTAGCGGCCCTCAAGCGCCACGGCTTCCAGCGGCTCCCGGTTTTCGACATCCTCGATGTCGGCTGCGGCGACGGCCGGCTCCTGCGCCGCTTGATCGACTGGGGCGCCGACCGCACGCGCCTGCACGGAATCGAGCTACTGCCGGAGCGGGTCGCGGCCGCCCACTGCGCCGACCCCGGCCTGGACGTGCGCCAGGGCGACGCGAGCGCCCTGCCCTTCGCGGACGCGAGCTTCGACCTGGTGTTCCAGACGACCGTCTTCTCGACGATCGTCGCCGAGGCGATGCGCCGGGCGGTGGCCGCCGACATGGCGCGCGTGCTTCGGAGCGGGGGGGCCGTGGTATCCTACGACCTCCGCGTGGCCCGCGACCGGCGGCACACGCGCGGCATCGGCGCGACCGACCTGCGACGGCTCTTCCCGGAGTTCAGCGTGGACGCCCGACGGGTGACCTTGATCCCGCCGCTGGCGCGCACGCTCGCCCGCTGGAGCTGGCTGGCGTGCGAGCTGCTGGAGGAGATCCCGCTGCTCCGCACCCACGAGCTGGTCATGCTCCGCAAGCCCTGAAGCCGCGCGGACGGTTGGGCGGGTTGGAGGCACAGTATGGGTAGATCGCCGGCGAGCGCCGGGCGGCCGACCGGGGTATTCGCCCGACTCCGGATGGTGGGACGATGATCGCCGAGCACCTCGCCGTCGACGGCGGCGCCCCCGTCCGCGCCGAGCGCCTCCCGTTCCACCGGCCGTGCGTCGAGGACGACGAGATCGCCGAGGTCGTCGACGCGCTGCGTGGCGGCTGGCTGACGACCGGCCCGCGCTGCCGACGCTTCGAGCAGGAGCTGGCGGCCTACGTCGGCGCGAAGCACGCCGTCGCGGTCAACTCGGCGACCGCCGCCCTCCACCTGGCGCTCGAGGCGATCGGGCTGCGGGCCGGCGACGAGGTGATCGTGCCGACCTACACGTTCACGGCGACGGCCGAGGTCGTCCTCTACTTCGGCGCGCGGCCGGTGCTCGTGGACGTCGATCGCCGGACACTGAACCTCGATCCGGCCGCCGTCGAAGCGGCGATCGGGGAGCGGACGCGGGCGATCGTGACCGTCGACATGGGCGGGGTGCCCTGCGACTACGATGCCCTCGGCGCGATCGCGGCCCGCCACAATCTGATCATCGTCGACGACGCCGCCCACGCGATCCCGTCGCGCTACAAGGGGCGGATGATCGGGTCGGTCGCCGACCTGACCGCCTTCAGCTTCTACGTGACCAAGCCGCTGGCGACCGGCGAGGGCGGGATGCTCGTGACCGACGACGACGACTACGCCGAGCGGGCCCGAATCATGCGGCTGCACGGGATGAGCCGCGACGCCTGGAAGCGGTACACGGCCGAGGGCTCGTGGTACTACGAGGTCGTCGCCCCGGGCTTCAAGTACAACCTGACCGATCTCGCCGCCGCGCTCGGCCTGCGCCAGCTCGCTAAGCAGGACCGGTTTCGGGCCGAGCGCGCCCGCGTCGCGGCCCGCTACGATGCCGCGTTCCGCGACTGGCCGGAGCTGGAGGTCCCGTTCGTCCCGGACGACGTCGAAACCTCCTGGCACCTGTACATCCTGCGCCTCGAGCTCGATCGCTTGCGCGTCGACCGCGCGCGGGTCATCGAGGCCCTTGCCGCCGAAAACATCGCGACGAGCGTCCACTTCATCCCGCTCCATCTCCATCCCTGGTATCGCGAGCAGTACGGCTTCGTCCCGGAGTCGTTCCCGAGCGCGTACGCGGAGTATCGGCGGGCGATCTCGCTCCCGATCTTCCCCGGCATGACCGACGAGGATGTCGAGGACGTGATTGCCGCCGTGCACAAGGTGGTCGGCCATTACCGCCGCTGACGCGCTTCACACCGAGCCGATCGCCAAGCGACCCCTCGACGTCCTCGTCGCCGGGCTCGGCCTGGTCGCCCTCGCGCCGCTGCTGGGCGCGATCGCGGTCGCCGTCCGCCTCGACTCAGACGGCCCGATCCTCTACCGGGCGACGCGCGCCGGGCGGGCCGGCCGGCCGTTCACGATGTACAAGTTCCGGACGATGCGGGCCCGCCAGGGCGGCCGGCCCGACCGCATCACCCGCCACGGCGACGACCGGATCACGCGCGTCGGCCGCCTCCTGCGGCGGACCCGCCTGGACGAGTTGCCCCAGCTCTGGAACGTGCTCGTCGGCGACATGAGCCTGATCGGGCCGCGCCCGGAGGATCCGCATTACGTTGAGTTGTACTCGTCGCGGCAGCGGCGCGTACTCGACGTCCGCCCCGGCATCACCAGCCTCGCGGCGCTCCGCTTCCGCGACGAGCAGGCGCTGCTCGTCGGCGCCGGCTGGGAGCGGACGTACACCGAGATGGTCATGCCGGCCAAGCTCGAAATCGACCTCGCCTACGTCGAGCATCAGTCGCTCGGCCTCGACCTCCGCATCCTGGCCGCCACGGCGCTCCTGCTGCTCGGCCAGGATCGCCTCGCCGACCGCCTCGTCGCACGCGTCGACGTCCCGATGACGGCGCCCGCGCTCGTCCGGTCCGCATGACCGTCGACGCCCGCCCGTACACCGCGGAGCGCCAGGCACCGCCAGGGGCCGCGTCGGCACGGCTCGGCCGGACGCGGGGCATCGACTCGATCGCGGACCGACTCATCGGGCTGGAGCCGTGGCTCGCCCTGCCGTGCGCACTGCTGCTCCTGGCCTACCCGAACCCACTGGTCGTCCCGGCCGGGCTCATCGGCGTCTTGCCCACCCTCGCAC
>JALYGH010000244.1 GCA_030777205.1 Chloroflexota bacterium | reverse complement strand
ACCTGCTCCTCGACGCGTTCCGGGTGCCCTGGCTCGCCGTGCCGCAGCGGGCCATCATTCGCGGCGATCGCCTCTGCCTGTCGATCGCCGCGGCGTCGATCGTCGCCAAGGTCGTCCGCGACGGCTGGCTGGGCGAGCTCCACGCGCGGTACCCTGCGTACGAGCTGATCCAGCACAAGGGGTACGGAGTGACCGTCCATCGCCGCGCCCTGTCCGCGCACGGCGCCTCGCCGGTTCATCGGCGTTCGTACGGGCCGATCGTGGCGTTGTCGGGTGGCCCGGGGTGAGGAAGACGACGGCGCTGGGCGCGCGCGGTGAGCGGCTCGCCGCCGAATACCTCGGACGAGCCGGGCTCGTCGTGGTGGATCGGAACGTGCGGCTGCGGGCCGGCGAGATCGACCTCGTGGCCCGGGACGGGGACGAGACGGTCTTCGTCGAGGTAAAGACGCGCGTTGGCGACGACGAGGTCGCGCCGGACGAGGCCGTCACGGACGCCAAGCTGGTGCGGATCGAGCGGCTCGCGGAAGCCTACCTCGAGGCGCGCGACCGATCCGAGGACGCCTGGCGGGTCGACGTCGTGGCCGTGGTCGTCAACCGGCTGGGGCGGGTGCTGCGGATCGATCACGTCCGGGGGGCGTTTCTCTGAGGTGCGAGGCACGACGATGAGGGTGAGCAGGCGCCGGGCGTTGCTCCGCCTCGCGGCCGGCGCGGCCGGTATCTCGATGGTCGGCTGGCCCCGGTCCGGCGAGGCCGCGCCCGTCGAGCCTCCGCAGGCGCCTTCGACGGTCTCGGCGCGCGCGGTGGCGGCGATCGACGCGGCCAGCGGCGCGCTGCTCTTCGCGCGGCGAGCGTTCGACGAGCTGCCGCCCGCCAGCCTCACCAAGATGGTCACCGCGCTGGTTGCCCTGGAGCGCGGCGCGCCGAATGGCCGCGTGCGCCCCTCGCGTGACTACGATGTAGTGCCGACGATCATCGGCATCAGCTTCGGCGACGAGCTGCGCCTCGAAGACGCGATCTACGGGCTGATGCTCAACTCGGGCAACGACGCCGCCCTCGCCATCGCGGAATCGCTCGCCGACGGATCGGTCCCGCGGTTCGTGGGCTGGATGAACGAGCTGGTCCGCCGCCTGGGCCTCGGCCATACCCACTTCGCCAACCCGCACGGGCTCGACCACCCGGATCACTACTCATCGGCGTACGACATGGCGGTGATCGGGCGGACGGTAATGCGCCACCCACTCCTGTCGCGTGTCGTCGGCACGGAGCGTTGGGTGGTCGAGGGACCGCCGCGCTGGGGGTTCCGCAACACGAACCCGATCCTCGGCGCCATCCCCGGCGCGGACGGGATCAAGACCGGGTACGAGGATCGGGCCGGTCGCTGCCTGGCGGCCACGGCAATTCGCGACGGCCGGCGGGTCGTGGCCGTGGTGCTCAACAGCGAGGGTACCGCGCAGGACTCGGCCGCGGTGCTCGACGCCGCGTTCGCCCGCGACGACTGGGGCTCGCGCGCCCCCGAGCCGGCTTGGCGAGCGCACCTCGCGTCCGGCTCGGTCGTCGCATCACTGCGGGCCGACCTGGATGGGGCATCCGGTGCGCCTCGGTCGGCGTTTCGGGCCGCTCGGCTGGCAGGATCCGGGGGGGAGGGAGCCGGACCGTGACGACCGAACGGCTGCAGAAGTACTTGGCCCGCTCCGGCGTAGCCTCCCGTCGCGCCTCGGAGGAGCTGATCGCGCAGGGCCGGGTCTCCGTGAACGGCACGGTCGTGACCGCGCTCGGGACGGCCGTCGATCCGACCGCCGATCGCGTCGCCGTAGACGGCCGGCCGGTCAGTCCGCCGCGCGCGCGCACCTACGTCCTGCTCTACAAGCCGCCGGGCATCGTCTCGACGGCGCACGATCCGGAGGGGCGGCCGACGGTCGTGGATCTGGTCCCGTCCTCGGCGCGCCTCTATCCGATCGGTAGACTAGACTACGACTCGGAGGGGCTGATCCTGCTGAGCGACGACGGTGACTTGACCGTGACGCTGACCCATCCGCGCCACGAGGTCGAGAAGGAGTACTACGCCCTGGTGGACCATCCCCTGAGCGACGCGGCGCTGGATAGACTGCGCTCGGGTGTCCTGCTGGACGGGCGGCGGACGGCCCCGGCGATCGTGGAGCGGGCGCGGCCGGGCGTGGGCGGGGGCGGGTATTGGCTGCGCGTGGTGCTGCGCGAGGGAAGAAATCGCCAGGTCCGGCGGATGATCGAGGCAGTCGGCGGGCACGTGCTGCGGCTGGTCCGCACGCGCATCGGCCCGCTGCGCCTCAGCGATCTCGAGCCGGGCGAGTGGCGGGATCTGACGGACGACGAGGTGAGACACTTGCGGGAGGCCGGGGCGTGACGCGCCCGATCGTCATCGCGTTGGACGGGCCGGCCGGGGTCGGCAAGAGCACGGTGGGCGAGCGCGTCGGCCGCGAGCTCGGGTACTTCTATTTCGACACCGGGGTGTTGTATCGAGCCGTCGCGCTGCGCGCCATTGAGATGGGGACGAGCCTCGACGACGAGGCCGCGCTCGGCCGCCTGACGCGCGAGCTCGACGTCACGGTCCGACCGCCGTCCAGGCAGGACGGGCGGCAGTGTGACGTGCTGATCGACGGCCGCGACGTCAGCCAGGCGATCCGAACGCCGGAGGTCGACGCCGTCGTCTCGATCGTCGCGGCCTCGCCGGCCGTGCGCGGCGGCCTGATTGATCTCCAGCGGCGACAGGTCCAGGGCGCCGGCTCGATCCTGGCCGGCCGCGACATTGGGACCGTGGTCTGCCCGGACGCCAACCTGAAGGTCTTCCTGGTCGCCAGCTCGCGCGAACGGGCTCGCCGGCGTGTCGCCCAGCGTGGCGGCAAGCCGGCCAGCCTGGAGCGCGAGCAGCAGGCGATCGAGCAGCGCGACCAGCTCGATTCGACCCGTAGCCTGGCGCCTCTCGTCCGGGCTGAGGACGCCGTCGAGATCGACACCGAGGGCAAGAGCGTCGAGGAGGTCGTCGAGGCGGTGATCGACGCGCTCGAACACGCGCTCGGGCGGCCGGCCGAGCGCGTGGGTCGCGACGCCAAGCGGAACGGGGGCTAACCGTGCGCGCGCCCCTACTCCGCCACGCTGCTCCCGTACTCCGCCACCCTGCAGACGACGGGAGCCCCGCCAACATATTTGTCATCCCGAGTGCAGCGAGGGATCTCACGCTCCGGGGAGCCCAGTTCCAGGCAGCACGATCATGCACTGCACCGACTTTGAAGCAGGGCCTTGGCGCGTATGCACGAATATTATACCAAACCCGCCTAGTACTACTCCGTCAGGTGTGACGCGGCTGTGACACCGGGATGCTTCGGCTGCCCGAGCTTATGGCCAACGAGAGGGCGCCCGCAGGCCGAACAGCGTCCCGGA
>JALYGH010000243.1 GCA_030777205.1 Chloroflexota bacterium | reverse complement strand
TTCGGCTGCCCGAGCTTATGGCCAACGAGAGGGCGCCCGCAGGCCGAACAGCGTCCCGGATGCTCATTTTGCACTGTATGGGAATTGTCAACACCCTCGTGGCCGACCTAACGGAGTAGTACTAGGGCCTCGCCCGTCAGCGGCGGGATGATGAACAGGTGGCTCACCGCGGGATTGACGTGGAGGGGCGTGCCGGCCGCGTACTCCTCGATCTTCTCGAGCGCGCGCGCCAGCGCGAGCGGGTCACCGATCAGCTCGGCGCCGGTTTCGTCGGCGCCGAATTCGCGGCCGCGCGAGATTGCCAGCTGGATCAGCATGGCCGCGATCGGGGCCAGGACCAGCATCATGAGCGCCCCTAGCCAGTGCAGCGGGGAGGGATCGTCGTCGTCCTGATGGGCGCCGAAGAACAGGCCCCATTGGAGCCAGTCGGCCAGGGCGGTGACGGCGCCGGCCAGCGTCGCCGCCACGCTCGAGATGAGGATGTCCCGGTTGCGCACGTGGCCGAGCTCGTGCGCCAGGACGGCGACCAGCTCGTCCTCGTCCAGGATCTCAAGCAGCCTGGTCGTCACCGCGACGACGGCATGGTGGGGATCACGGCCGGTCGCGAAGGCGTTCGGCGCTGCGGCCTCGACGATCGCGACTCGTGGCATCGGCAACTCAGCTCGGGCGGCGAGGTTGGCCACGATCCGATGCAGCACCGGCGCCTCGGCGTACGACACCTCACGGGCACCGGCCATGGCGAGCGCCGCGCGATCGGAGAACCAGTAGGCGGCGAGGTTGAGCAGCGCCGCGAGGAGAAGCGCGGGCAGGACCCCCTCGGGCCCCGCGACGACGTAGCCAAAGGCGAGCAGCAGCCCCGTCAGCGCCCCAAGGAGCAGGGTCGTTCGAAACACGGGTCGAAGGACCATCTGGCTTCCCTCCTTTCCGGGTCGTGTGCGAGCGCCGGCGCGCGGCACCGACCGAAGCAGGCGGCTTGCGCGCCTGGCGCGGTCGATCGTCTCAGCACGATCGTCGTCCGGCGACCATCCTGCCCCGTGTTCCTCTCAAGTCGCCTTGGACGGACCTTAGAATCCTCCAAGTGTCGCGGGAATGTGTGCTGTTGCCGAGGTCCCAGGTCGCGGGTCGATGCGCCAGGGCGTACAACTCAGGGCGACCTCCCCCACCGGGCGCCTCGACGAGGAGGTCATTCGACATGAACGACACGACAGGATCGCCCCAGCACGAGGTGACGGACACCCTGACCCCGATCGAGCTGCTGCTCCGAGATGCGTCGGCCGCGTCACTGCTCAGCGCCGAGGACGAGCAACGCCTGGGGCGGCGCATCCGGGCCGGCCGAGAAGCAGCCGAAGCGCTGCGCCGGGCCGATCTCCCGCCGGAGGAGCGCGCCCGCCTCGAGGCCGCCGTGGCGGACGGGGAAGATGCCCGGCGGCGCTTCGTGGAGGCGAACCAGCGCCTGGTCATCAGCGTGGCGCGCCGCTACCGCGCCCACGGCCTGGACCTGGAGGACCTGGTCCAGGAAGGCAACCTGGGCCTACTACACGCGATCGACCGCTACGACCCGGAACGGGGGCTCAGGTTCTCGACGTACGCGATCTGGTGGATCAGGCAGGCGATCCGGCGGGCGATCGAGCAGCGCGGCCGCCCCATTCGGCTGCCCCGCCACGCCGCCGACGAGGCCGCCCGGATCTGGCGCCTAGCCGACCAGCTCGCGGCCGAGGTCGGTGGCAGCCCGGACGTGGTGGAAGCCGCCGAGGCGACCGGGCTGGCTCAGGGCCGCGCCCTGGAGCTCGCGCGGGCCACGCTCCACCCGCTCTCGCTCGACGCCACGGTCGACGAGGCCGGCGAGACCGCGCTCGGCGACATCCTGTCCGGGCACCTCGAGGATCCGGAGGAAGAGCTGGAGCGCGCGGCCGTCGCCGACCTCGTCCGCCAGGCGCTGGCGCAGGTCCCCGAACGAGCACGCCGCGTGCTGGAGCTGCGCTTCGGCCTCCACGACGATCAACCGCGATCGCTGGCAGAGATCGGCGAGATGCTTGGTATCAGCCGCGAACGTGCTCGTCAGCTCGAGGCGGACGGGCTCCGTCGGCTCCGACGGGCATTCCAGCCCCTCCGTCCGCTGTTGATGGACGAGTGATCAGGATAGCGGGCGAAAGCTGTAGCCCACGCCCCGCTTGGTCAGGATGTACCGCGGATTCGACGGGTCCGCCTCGATCTTCTGCCGCAGGTAGGTGATGTACAGGTGCACGTAGTGGGTCTCGTCCCGGTACTCCGGGCCCCAGACGCGGGCGAGGATCACCTCGAATGGGAGCGTTCGGCCGGCGTTCTGGACCAGGTGATAGAGCAGGCGATACTCGGTGGGGCGGAGCGGGATGCGCTGCCCGTCGACGATCACGTCGCGCTCGTCGAAGTCGATCTGCAACCGGTCGTCCACCCGCACCAGGCCCGTCCGCAGCGATCCCACCCCTTCCGAGCGCCGCAGGACCGCCTTGATCCGGGCGCCCAGCTCGCCCGGGCTGAACGGCTTTGTGACGTAGTCGTCGGCGCCGAGGGTCAGGCCGCGGATCTTGTCCTGCTCGTCCGAGCGGACCGTCACCATGATGACGGGGATGGCCGACGTCGCGCGGAGCTGTTCCAGCACGTCGAACCCGTCGATGTCCGGCAGGCCGGCGTCGAGCAGGACGCAATCGGGCAGGTCGGCCCGGACTCGAGCCAGCGCCTCCTGGCCATCCTGGGCTTCGAGCACCAGGAACCCCTGGCGCTCCAGGCTGACGCGGATGAAATCCAGCATGCGCGGCTCGTCGTCGACGGCGA
>JALYGH010000242.1 GCA_030777205.1 Chloroflexota bacterium | reverse complement strand
AAGGGCGGTTGACCGAGCGCGAGAGCAGTCCTGCCATTGCTCTCACCGGTTCGGCTATAACCCGGACTCGGCCTGAGGACCGGCCCGCCGGGTGCGGGGCACCAGGGCCCAGACTCGGACGGGAGAGCAGCCGGTGGAACAAGGGATGACGGGGGCAGGGGGGGCGGGCGGGGCCGAGGCGCCCGGCGCGGTGAGCGCCCGCGCGGAACGGATCAGCGTCGGCAGCGGCGACGAGAACGTCGCGAAGATCCAGCTCGCGGCTCGCTGGGCGGAGCAGTTCGCCCCCGAAGACGGCGACTCGCTGGACGCGACACTCCACCGCTTTCGCCGCGCCTACACGTACATCGATTCCGTATCGAAGCTGGTCGACCCGGAAGGCGCCTGACCGCGACCGTCGTTCGTCGTCGGCCTCCGGCGCGGATCGTCACGACCACACCGACCAGTCAATCGCGTCCGCCGACGTCCTCAAGTCGGGCCACTCGACAGCCGGCGTAGATCGCGCGCCGGCTCCTCTGTCCCGACTTCAATCGGCGAACGTATAGCGCGTCCGGCCGCGGACCTCCGGGTTGCAGATCGTCGTCGGGAACTGGCCGCCGAGGATCTGCGCCATGACGCGCGCTCCCTGGCGTTGCCCGTCGCGGACCGCCGCGTCCGAGAACCCGGCCGCGTGCGGCGTCACGATCACGTTGTCGAGCTGGAGGATCGGGTTATCGGGTGGGGTCGGCTCGACCTCGAACACGTCCAGCCCGGCGCCGGCGATCCGCTTCTCGGCGAGCGCCCGGTACAGCGCCCGCTCCTCGACGAGGTCGCCCCGCGCGGTGTTGAACACCCAGGCCGACGGCTTCATCAGGCCGATCGTCCGCTCGTTGAGGATCTGGAACGTCGACGGGTTCGACGGCGCGTGGAGCGAGACGTAGTCCGATCGGCGCAGCAGGTCGTCGAGGTCGGTCAGCTCGGCGCCGCTCGCGGCCGCCTGCTCCTGCGACACGACCGGGTCGTAAGCGAGGACGTGCATGTCCATCGCCCGAACGCGGCGCGCCACCTCGCGGCCAATGTGCCCGAGCCCGATCAGGCCGATCGTCTCGCCGTACAGCGGCGCGACCGGCGGCTGGAGGTCGCGCCGCCACTGGCCCTGCTTGAGCAGGTTGTGGAGCATGATCAGCTTCCGCGTCGCCGCGAGCAGGAACATGACCGTGTGATTGGCGACCTCGCGGTGGCAGAAGAACAAGTTGGCGACCGGGATTCCGGCCGCTGTCGCCGCGTCGAGGTCGATGTGGTTGAAGCCGTGGCTGACCGTCACGACACCGCGGCACCGCTCCAGGCGGCCCATCATATCGGCGTCGATCGTCGAGAACCCGAGCAGCCCGTCCGCCCGGGGCAGCAGCTCGAGGACGCGCGCGCGCTCGGCGACCGGCACGGCGATCACCTCGGCGCCGGCCTCCGCCAGCGTCTTGCGCTCCTCTTCGAGCGTGTCGTCGGTGTTTCCGCGCCCCAGCAGTCCCCGGACGACCGTCAGCGCCATCGGACCCGCACCCCCACCGTCATCGGGCGCAGTATAGCGCGCCTCGTCCTGGCCGGAAACCGCGGTGTCGCCCCTGTCGCGACAGCCCGTGGCGGGGCCACAACGGCATAGCGCGGCGCGGGTGTGGGCAGGCTCGAGACGGTCGATGAGCGCGAATCGACCTTGTAAGTACCTGGTAGTTTGGCCCCGTTCGGTGGCGGGTGGTACGCTTCCGGGCGTGACGATCGCGGGAAGCACGGGCGAGCGGCCGGAAGGTGAGCGCCTCCGAGATGCGGGCGCCGGGGACGAGCCCGGAGCGGCCGTGACCGTGGCGGAGCCCACGGGCCCGGCCGGTGCACGGTCGGACGCCGGATACTTCGCGGACGGCGACCAGGTGCTCCTGCTGGACCGGGCCGGCAACCGCCGCCTGATTCGGCTCCAGGCTGGCGCCAAGGCCCACGGCCACAAGGGCTACCTCGAGCACGACCGGATGATCGGCGAGCCGGAGGGCGTGACCGTCCGCTCCTCGAGCGGCACCGTCTACGTCGCCGTCCGGCCGCGCCTCGCCGACTACGCCCTCGAGATGCCCCGCCGCACGGCGATCGTCTACCCGAAGGACGTCGGCATCATCCTCGTCTGGGCCGACATCTTCCCCGGCGCAACCGTCTTCGAGGCCGGCTTCGGCTCCGGCTCACTCACGCTGGCCTTGCTGCGGGCCGTCGGCCCGAGCGGGCGGGTCGTCGTCTACGAGCTGCGCCCGGACGTGATCCCGGCCGCCCTCGCCAACATCCGCGGCTTCGACGAGCCGCGCGGCGAGCTGGCCGTCCACCAGCGTGACGTCTACGAGGGGATCGACGAGCGCGACGTCGACCGGCTCGTGCTCGACGTGCCGGAGCCGTGGCGGGTGGTGCCGCACGCCGCCGACGCGCTGCGGCCGGGCGGGATCGCGGCCTTCTACAGCCCGTCGATCATCCAGGTGCATCGGACGGTCGAGGCGCTCGAAGTGTCGCGGGCGTTCGGCCAGATCGAGAGTCTGGAGGTGCTCTACCGCCCGTGGCAGGTCAAGGGGCAGGCGGTCCGGCCGGTCCAGCAGATGGTCAGCCACACGGCATTCCTGACGTTCGCGCGACGGCTCAAGATCCGCGGCCGCCAGGCGGAAGCGGAGTCCGAGGCGGAGGCTGAGATCACCGAGGCCGCCACTTCCGAGGTCGGAACCGCCGCGCCCGACATCCGGGAGGCGGAGATTGCGGATGCCGACCTGGTCGACGGCGCGGGCGACGTCCAGGCGCCGGATCGGACAATTGGCGACGCCGACGGGGGCGTGCGGGCGTCGGCGTAGTTCGTCCCCGGGCACGCGAGCAGCCATAATGGCATCATGGCTGCGCAGGCTGCCGCCCCAACCGAGCGCTTCACCGATCATCTCCGCTGCGTCGCCGAGCCGATCTGGGCCGCCCAGCACGCCCACCCATTCGTGCGCGGCATCGGCGACGGGACGCTGGCGCTCGAGCCTTTCGCCTACTGGGTCCGCCAGGACTACCTGTTCCTGATCGAGTACGCCCGGCTGTTCGGGCTCGGGGCCGCTCGGGCCCCGGACCTGGAGACGATGACTCGCTTCGCCGACCTGCTCCAGGCGACGGTCCGCACCGAGATGGAGCTGCACCGGGGGTACGCGGCCCAGTTCGGGATCGGCCCCGCCGAGCTGGAGCGCGAGCCGATGGCGCCGACGACGCGCGGATACACCGACTTCCTGCTGCGGGTGGCCGCGACCGGCGACTTCGCCGAGCTGGCGACGGCGCTGCTGCCGTGCATGTGGGGCTTCTCTGAGATCGGGCGACGGCTCGCCGAGCGCCTGCGCCCGGCCGACTCGCGCTACGCCGCCTGGGTCGAGATGTACGCCGACCCGGAGTTCGCCGCCCTGGCCGACTGGTGCCGCGAGCTGGTGGATCGCCTGGCGGCGGACGCCGGACCGGAGGCGCGGAGGCGGATGGAGTCGGCGTTCGTCACCAGCAGCCGCTACGAGCTGGCGTTCTGGGACGCAACATATAGCCTGGAGCGATGGCCAGATCAGGAGCCGGCAGATCATCCAAGTGGAACTGGGCAGTGATCTCGTACCGTGGTTCGTGATCGGTACGCCACACACGGACCTGGACACCGAGCGCCTCGAGTGCGAGCCGCTTCTGGTCGTAGGTGAGCTCGCTGAGGCGCGTGGAGACGTGGCGGCACCAGGCTTGGAGATCCGCTAGACGACGTTGGCCTTCCTCCCAGCCGGCGCGACGTACAACGACTGCCTCGCGCTCGGCTTCCAGACGTCGCTGCTGGCCCCGTAGGTTTTCAATCTCTGCCACGACGGGTGCCGCAGCTTCCGCGTCGTTGAACATCGCCAGAGCTTGGCTCAGGTTTCCGAGCTTCCGCTTGATTTCGACGAGTCCTCGGTCGACCGCATTGAGGTCGCCCTCGGTCGGGTCACTTGAACGGAGCCGTTCCAGCTCTGCGGCGATCACTTCTGGTTGAGTCAGCACGCTTTCCACTCGTGCCCAGACAGACGCGTCCAGAATGCGGGTCGAGATGCCGTGGTGCGTGCATGTACCGGTGGAGCGGCTGCGTTTGGTACACGTGTACGCGACGGTGCGCAGCTTGTGGTGGACGACCATCGTGTAGCCGCAGTAGCCACATCGGACAAACCCGCCACGCAGTAGATAAGCTTCACGGTCTATCGTGCGGCGAGGAGAACGCACCTTGTTGAGGGCCAGTCGGGCCTGGACAGCCTCGAAGATCTCTCGGCTCACGATCGGCGGGATGGTTCCGTCCGGGAGGCGAGTCCACTCTTCCGGCGGGAGATGAATGCGGCGCGATCGGCTTGCCCCGGGGACGCGCTCGTACCGCTGCCGGAAGGCATACGCCTCGCCCACGTACGCCGGGTTGTGCAGGAGCCTTCCGATGGCGACGAAGTCCCAGACCTTGGCCCCTCGGGGCGTCGGGATACGGTCCTCGTCGAGAGCGCGGGCGATGCTTCGGAGTGGCCTGCCATTGGCAGCCTCGGTGAAGATGCGGCGGACGACCCCGACTGTCACCGGGTCAATCGTCAGGCGCCCCTTGCTGTCATCCGTCCAGGCGTACCCGTAGAGCGGCGTCTTCCCGTGCATGAGCTTCCCGGCCAACACACGAGCCAGCTTTCCTCGCATGGACCGTTCTCGGAACTTCTCACGTTCAACTTCGGCGGCGAACGCTTTCGCCGAGCGGATGAACTTCCCGACGGCACTGTCCTCGAAGTCCTCAGTCACGAACTCGAGGCGGATGCCGTTGCTCTCTAGTGCGGGCTCAGGGAAGGTCGTAGGTCATGGGGTATGCTAGGGGGCATGCAAGCTCCGATCTTCGTGCGTCGTCCCTCGGACGACGAGCGGCAGGCCTTGGAGGACGGCCGGCGCTCGGCCGACGCCTTTGTCCTCCGGCGCTGCCAAGTGATCCTGGCGAGCGACCGGGGCGAGCGGGCGCCCCAGATCGCGCCGGCCCTGGGCTGCGACGACCAGACGGTCCGCAACATCATCAAC
>JALYGH010000241.1 GCA_030777205.1 Chloroflexota bacterium | reverse complement strand
GCCGGAGCGCGTCGGCGGGCAGCGTGCCGGGGATCTGATCACGGGTGGTAGGAAGCTGAATGCCGGTAACGGCGCCCTGTCGGACCCCAGGATGGAAGGCCCGGTCGCAGTGGCATGCTCCTTGCCCGGCTCATGCCCAAGCCAGGAGGAGGTTGTCCGCTTATGCGGGACTTGGGTCTGCTGATCATTCGGCTCACGGCCGGTGGCCTGCTGGCCGGCCATGGCTCCCAGAAACTCTTCGGCTGGTTCGGCGGCTACGGGGTCCGGGGGACCGGCGGCTGGATGGAGTCGCTCGGGCTGCGGCCGGGCAGCGCCTGGGCGACCGTCGCCGGCGCATCCGAGTTTGGCGGCGGGCTCCTGACCGCCCTCGGCCTGCTCAATCCGCTCGGGCCAATCGCGATGCTGGGCCCGATGAGCATCGCGACCGGGAAGGTGCACTGGGGCAAGCCGATCTGGGTGACGGAGGGCGGCGCGGAGTTGCCCGTCACCAACCTCGCCATCGGGGTGGGGCTGGCACTGACCGGCCCGGGTCGCTACTCGCTCGACCGCCTGCTCGGCATCCGGGTGCCGCGGGCGCTGACGGTCCTCACGGCCGCGGGGGTCGCGGCGGGAGTGGCCGTGGCGCTCATGGCCGAACCGAGCCCGCCGCCGGAGTCGCAGCAGGCGGAGGAAGCGGGCGCCGAGCTCCAGGCGGGCCAGGGGGGCTCGTCCCCCGACCCCCTCTAGGATCGCCCGTACGTTATCGCGTACGACCTCATGGAGGTTGGGGCATCGCCCTTCAGAATCTCCCGCCAGCTTACCGCTCGATCGGTTGGAGTCCAGACGAGCCGCGGGTCTCCTCGGGGGCGCTCGTGGAATTACGCCCTCGCCGAGGCGGGGCAGTCGGACCGCGGCTTATCGCCACAGCTCGAGAGTAGATCGGCCAGTACTGCTTGGCCCTCTTGATCTTCGCCGCCGTCATGCTCGTCAGCGCCTCCTTGCCACTCATCATCTGCCCGCCGCACCCGGCACACGACGTGCAACGCGCGAGACCGAGCTGATCGGCGTAGGCCGTCGGCCCGGCAAGCGGCGCTGAGGGGAGACCTAGATGGGCCTTGTCGACCTGCTCAAGCGCCACGTCGGCATGGTGCCGAACCCGATCAGCGAGCGAACCCGACAGGCCCATGCTCGGATCCGCGGCGCATCGGTGGCGATCGGCGTCTGCCCATACTGCGCCGTGGGCTGCTCGCAGTTGATCTACACCAAGGGCGGGCGGGTCGTCGACATCGAGGGCAACTACGAGAGCCCGATCAACGGCGGGACGCTCTGCCCGAAGGGCGCCGCCACGTACGGGCTGATTGCCAGCCCGCTCCGCGTGACTCGCGTGAAGTATCGGGCCCCCTACTCGGATCGTTGGGAGGAACGGCCGCTCGACTGGGCGATGGAGCGAATCGCCCAGCTCGTGAAGCAGACTCGCGACGCCAGCTTCCAAGAGAAGAACGCCGACGGCGTAATCGTCAACCGGACGCTGGCGATCGGCCACCTCGGCGGCGCGACGCTCGACAACGAAGAGAACTACCTGATCAAGAAGCTGTTCACGGCCGGGCTCGGGATCGTGGCCGTCGAGAACCAGGCCCGCATATGACACAGCTCGACGGTGCCCGGTCTGGGCGCCCGGCTCGGTCGCGGCGGCGCCACGACGACCCTGCAGGACCTTGCAAATAGCGACTGCATCGTCATCATGGGCTCGAACATGGCCGAGAACCATCCGGTCGGGTTCCGGTTCGTGATGAAGGCGAAGGAGCAGGGCGCGACGATCATCCACATCGATCCCCGCTTCTCGCGGACATCGGTGCTGGCCGACTTGTACGTCCCGATCCGAGCGGGCAGCGACCTGATCTTCCTCGGCGCGCTGGTGAACTACGCCATCGAGCACGAGGAGTACTTCGACGAGTACGTCCGGCACTACACCAACGCCTCGACCCTCATCGCGGAGGAGTACCGGGATGCCGAGGACCTCGGGGGCCTGTTCTCGGGGTACGACCCCGACGGGCACCGCTACGACCCGATTACCTGGATGCACCAGGACCGGCCCACGGACGCCGCCGCGCAGCACCAGCCGGCGCAGGACTTCGAGACCCGCGAGGGCGCTGCCTCGCAGGACCGACCCCAGGAGGTCCCGACCGATCCGACGCTCCAGCACCCGCGCTGCGTCTTCCAGATCGTCAAGCGCCACTTCGCCCGGTACACGCCGGAGATGGTCGAGCGGGGCTGCGGCGTCCCGCGCGACCTTTTCTTGAAAGTGGCCGAGGCGATCACCCGCAACTCCGGTCGCGACCGGACGACCGCCTTCTGCTACGCCGTGGCCTGGACGCAGCACACGACCGGCTCCCAGATGATCTCCTGCTGCGCCCTGCTCCAGCTCCTGCTCGGCAACATCGGCCGGCCGGGCGGCGGGATCATGGCCTTGAGAGGCCACTCGACGATCCAGGGCAGCACCGACATCCCAACCCTCTACAACCTGCTACCCGGCTACATCCCGATGCCGACGGTCGCGATACCCGAGCATCACACGCTCGGCGGCTTCGTCGAGGCAGAGCGGCTGGAGTCGGGCATCTGGTACGAGCTTCCCAAGTACCTGGTCAGCTTGCTCAAAGCCTGGTACGGCGACGCGGCCCGGCCGGAGACCGACTTCGCGTACGACCTGCTCCCCAAGATCGACGCCGACCACTCCTTCCAGGCGATGCTGCTCGAGATGAAGGACGGCAAGATGAAGGGGCTCTTCTGCATGGGGCAGAACCCAGCCGTCGGCGGCCAGAACGCCATCCTGGCGCGGCAAGCGCTGGCCAATCTCGACTGGCTGGTCGTCCGCGAGGTTCACGAGATCGAGACGGCGGCGTTCTGGTACGACGCCCCGGAGGTCAAGGACGGGACCACCCGCCCGGGCGACATCAAGACCGAGATCTTCTTCCTGCCCAGCTCGATCGCCGCCGAGAAGGAGGGCTCGTACACCAACACCCACCGCCTCGTGCAGTGGCACGACAAGGCCGTCGAGCCCCCCGGCGACTGCCGATCGGACGCGGACTTCCTGTACCGGCTCGGGCTCCGCCTGCGCGAGCTGTACGCCGGCGATGGCGGCCCGGCCGGCCGTCAGATTCGGGCCATCACCTGGGACTACCCGAGGAAGGGGCCGCTCGACGAGATCGACGTTGAAGCGGTGGTCGGGGAGATCAACGGCTACACGGTAGCTGATGGGCAACTGGTGAGTGGCTATCCGGACCTGCGAGACGACGGTTCGACCGCCTGCGGCTGCTGGATCTACTCCGGGATCATGCCGGAAGAGGGGAAGAACCTCGCCCGGAGCCGCAAGGGCGACGACCGCGCCTCGCTCGAATGGGGCTTCGCCTGGCCCGGCAACCGACGCATCCTCTACAATCGCGCCTCGGCCGATCCCCAGGGCCACCCCTGGAGCGAGCGGAAGGCCTGGATCTGGTGGGACGCCGAGCAACGGCGCTGGGTGGGGCACGACGAGCCGGACTTTCCGGTGACGAAGCCGCCGGACTACCGGCCGCCGCCCGGCGCCAAGGGGCTGGCGGCCCATCCCGGCGACGCGCCGTTCGTCCGCCTGGCGGACGGGAAGGGCGCGCTGTTCGTCCCGACCGGCCTCCGCGACGGCCCGCTGCCGACCCACTACGAGCCCTGGGAGTCGCCGGTCGGCAACCCGCTCTACCCCGATCAGCCGCGCAGCCCGGTGGCCCCGACCTTCCCGCGTCCGGACAACCCGTACCACGCGCCGGAGGACCCCCGCTTCCCCTACGTGCTGACGACCTACCGCCTGACCGAGCACCACACGGCCGGCGGGATGAGCCGCTGGGTGCCCTGGCTGGCGGAGCTGCAGCCGGCCGGCTTCGCCGAGATCAGTCCCCAGCTCGCGGCGGAGCTGGGCATCGATAACGGCGACTGGGTCGTGATCTCCACCCTGCGCGGCGAGATCGAGACGCGAGCCCTCGTCACCGGGCGTGTCCGCCCCCTGATCGTCGAAGGGCGGACGCTCCACCAGGTCGGGATGCCGTGGCACTTCGGCTTCGGCGGCCTGGCGACGGGAGCCGTCGCGAACGACCTGACCGCGCTGGTCGAAGACCCCAACTCGCGCATCCACCAGGCGAAGGCGTTCACCTGCAACCTGCGGCTCGGCCGCCTGGGCACGAAGGGAGCATCGTCGGGATGAGCAGGCTGCCACGTCCGCTGATGACGACGAGCACCGCCGCCGGCAACGCCGAGGACAGCGAGGCCGGCTCGTCAGTCGGGCTGATCGGCACGACCGGCGCCCGGCCCGGCGCGCTGGGTTTCCTGACCGACACCACGCTCTGCATCGGATGCAAGGCGTGCGAGGTCGCCTGCAAGCAGTGGAACCAGTTGCCGATGGACGGCCTGGAGCTGACCGCCAACAGCTACGACAACACCCGCGACCTCGGCGCGACGACCTGGCGGCACGTCGCCTTCATCGAGCAGATGGACGGCGCCGACGGCCGGGCGCCGACCGAGCTGCCGCCGTTTCAGAGCCACTGGCTGATGCAGAGCGACGTCTGCAAGCACTGCGTCAACGCCGGGTGCCTGGAGGCCTGCCCGACCGGCGCGATCATCCGCACCGAGTTCGACACGGTGGTCATCCAGCAGGACATCTGCAACGGCTGCGGCTACTGCGTGCCGGCCTGCCCGTTCGGCGTCCCCGACCTGAGCCCGACGGACCGGAAGGCCCACAAGTGCACGCTGTGCTACGACCGGATGAAGGACGGCCTCGAGCCGGCCTGCGCCAAAGCCTGTCCGACCGACAGCATCCAGTTCGGGCCGGTCGACGCGCTCATGGCACGCGCGCGTGAGCGGGTGGGCAGCTTGCGGGAGCGGGGCGTGGCGGGCGCGTACATCTACGGCGACCGGGCGGTAGGCGGGACCGGCGAGATCGACGGGCTGAACGCATTCTTCATCCTGACGGCCCCGCCGGAGGTCTACAACCTGCCGAACCGGCCGGAGCTGCCGCAGCGCAAGACGTTCCCGGCCTCGTGGTCGACGGTCGCGGCGGCCGCGGCACTGGGCGTGGCGGCGATCTTCTCGCTGCGCGGCCGGTGACGTCGGCGGCGCGACGGACGCCGCGAGCCAGCACGCGATTGGGCCACACAACCCGAGGCACGACGGGCGCCGCGCGTGGCGGATAGGGGGACTGTGGCGACGACCTACGAACGCACCTGGGAGACCCGCCGGAGAGGTGGCCGCTCGGCCACCGAGGAGGCCAGGGGCTCGTACTACGGCGTGCCCGTCATCCACAAGCCGCACTGGAAGTGGCTGGTGGTGTGGTACTTCTACCTCGGCGGGATCACCAGCGGCAGCTACCTCGTCGCGACGATCGCGGACTGGCTCGGTGGCCGGGCCGGCCGACCGATCGCCCGAGTCGGGCGGTACGTCGCGTTCGCGGCGCTGCTTCCGTGCCCGATCCTGCTGATCCTCGACCTCGGGCGTCCGGAGCGGTTCCACCACATGCTCCGGATCTTCAGGCTCCGCTCCCCGATGTCGGTCGGCGTCTGGGGGCTGGTGGCATACAGCGCCTTTTGCACCCTGTCGGCGGCGATCCAGGCCGCCAACGATCGCGTCTTCGGCAGTCGCACGGTGCTGGCGCGCTTCCTCCGCGCCCATCCGGCCCGCCTCGCGGCCCTGGCCGGGCTCGGCTCGGCCTCGTTCCTGGGCGGGTACACCGGCGTCCTGCTGGCAGCCACCGCCGTCCCGATCTGGACGAGGAACGCGCTGCTGCTGGGGCCGCTGTTCCTGTCCTCGGCGCTCTCCACCGGCACGGCGGTGATCGCCCTGCTGCTGGCGCTGGGGCCCCGCACGCCCCCCGAGAGCCTGCGGCGTCTCGAGCGCCTCGACGCGCTCACGCTGCTCGCCGAGCTCATCCTGGTCCTGGCGGTTCGCGTCGTACCCGGGCGGGTGGCCGGCCGTCCGCTGACCGAGGGACGCCGGGGCCTGATCTACCTGCTCGGGGTGGTGGGCCTCGGTACGCTGGCGCCGCTGGCCCTCCAGTGGCCGTCGCTGGCCCACGGCGAGACGCCCTCGCGACGGCGAACGGCGTTCGCCTCGGCGTGCGTGCTCGTCGGCGGTTTCCTGCTGCGGTACGTGATGGTCTTCGCCGGCCGCCGTTCAGCCGACGACCCGGCGGCGACGTTCGCCCACGCCGCGGGGCCGGACCCGACCACCAGGTTGTCGCAGGCGCCGCGGTCAGCCGAGGTCGTCGGGCGCTGAGGCGGACGAGCTCGCGGCTGCATTCCTGGCGACGAGCTCGGCGTAGGTCGGCTCCAAGATCACGCGCTCCAGCGACACGTTCATGACCAGGTCGAGCGGGATGACTCGGCGGCCGAGGAGCCCCCACCAGCGCCCGACGACGAACGATCCACCTCGGAGCGACGGGGCGCCGTCCGCCTCGGCGGCGTAGCGCCCGCGCGCCGACTGGGCGAGCGGGCCGGGATTGCCGAGCGGCGCGGTCGGCATCGGACCGAGCAGCTCGCCGTTGATCGCGCTCGATTGTGGAGCCGCCCCGAGGTTCGGCTCCCGTCCGTCCTTGCCGTCCGCCAGTGCGGCCCGGTCGGGCGCCACGCGGAGGACGGTCCCGAGGTACGCACCGTCCCGGCTGAACACGTCCATCGACGGGCGGATGTCGCGGGCGTTGAGGCTCATCGTCTTCGCCCTCCGGCCTCTACTCGGCCGATACCGTCGTACCGAGCCAGGCAGATCCGCCGATGTCTACGCGGCTGGCCAATCTCGGCGCGGCGGGCACGCGGCGAGGCTCTATGG